>JAGHTY010000160.1 GCA_018065125.1 Candidatus Minthousia equi | reverse complement strand
TGATGAAACCATTCAGCGTTATCGCAAGTTACTCAGCAGAAAAAGAGCTGTAGAACGTGAGCAGACAGCTTACCAGAAGCACCGTAGAGCACAGATGCGTGGCGAGCGAAAGGAAGAAGGCGAAGGACGTGACTTTAAGAAAGACTTCAAAAAGGATTTTAAGAAGCACGATGGTAAACCGGATTTCAAAGGCAAGCGTTTTGAGAAACGTGGCGACAAACGCGAGAAGAATGATTTCAAAGGAAGAGAAGATCGCCAGAAGCGTCGTGAGGAAAGAAAGAAAATGTTCAAGAAATAAACCATGATGAGAATACTTTTATTCATTTTAGCATTAGGTTTCAGTATGAACCAAGGATTTAGCCAGGAAAAGAAGGTCCTTACACTTGAGGACGTAATGCCAGGAGGCAGCAATTTCTACAATCTTCAGGCAGAAAATGCTTATTATACCTGGTGGGGAGAAAAACTGGTGAAACTGGGTGTAGATGAAATGAGTACTGTGAATCTGCAGAATGGAAATACTACTCCTTTCTTGCAGATTGATCCAGTAAAGACTGCGCTGAAAGACCAAAACCTAGGTTATGTGGGTCATTTCCTGAGTACCAGTTTCCTGAAAGGACAAGACAAGATTCTGCTGCATACCCGTCAGGCATATGTGGTATATGATGTGAAGAACAAGGCAATTGACAAGGTTGTAAAAATACCAGAGGGTGCCGAGATTCAAGGTCTGGAGCAAAACCAGCTGAATCTGGCATACACCAAGGGACGAAACCTGTTTGTTAGCTGGCAGGGTGAAGAAACACAGATAACTGATGTTCCAGAAGGAACAGTCTGTGGTACCAGTGTGCATCGTGATGAGTTTGGTATCAATGGCGGTATTTTCTGGAGTCCAAAGGGTAATCTGCTTGCTTTCTATAAAATGAATCAGAGCATGGTGACAGATTATCCACAGGTAGATATTACAACACGCATTGCTACTGTTGCACCAGATAAGTATCCTATGGCAGGCACTACCAGTCACAAGGTGTATGTGGGTGTATATAATCCTCAAACCAAGGCAACCATCTGGCTGAAGACAGCAGATCCAACAGATCGCTATTTTACAAATGTTAGTTGGAGTCCAGACGAGAAGAGCATCTTTGTTTTTGAATTGAATCGTGGTCAGGATCATCTTGAACTGATTCAATACGATGCTGTGACAGGTGAGAAAATGACAACATTGTATGAAGAAACTCATCCAAGATATGTGGAACCACAGAATCCATTGACATTTTTGCCTTGGGATGGTAATAAGTGTATCATGCAGACACAGCGTGATGGCTACAATCACTTGTATCTGTTAGATGTTACCAAGTCGCAAAACGGAGAATGGAAGGATTGTACTGCTGGCGGCAAGTGCAAGGAGAATGTGAAGATTACTCAGTTTACAAAGGGCAATTGGCTGGTAAAGAGCATTGTTGGTTTCAATGCACAGAGTAAGCAGTTGATTGGAACAGGAACCATGGTAAATGGTTTGTGTACAACCGGTTTTGTGGTAAATGTAAACGATGGAAAGTTTACTGCCATCGGAACTCAGGAAGGAACACATAGACTGCAGTTAAGCGAAAGTGGCAAGCAGGTAATTGATACCTATACCTCTCACAGTGTGCCACGTCGTATAGAAGCATATGCTACTACCGGAAAGGGCAAGGTCAATACACTGCTGGATGCAGAGAATCCAATGGATGCCTACAATCATCCAGAAGTTACCTTGGGTACCATCAAGGCTGCAGATGGAAAGACAGATCTTTACTATCGTTTGATTAAACCATTGAATTTCGATCCTCAGAAGAAATATCCTGCCGTAATCTATGTTTACGGTGGACCTCATGCGCAATTGATTACCGATGTGCAGAACTATGGTGCTGGTGGCTGGGACATGTACATGGCACAGGAGGGTTATGTAATGTTGACAGTTGATGGTCGTGGTAGTTCAAATCGAGGATTGGAATTTGAAAATGTTATTCATCGTCAGTTGGGAACTGAGGAAATGAAGGATCAGATGGAAGGAGTGAAGTTGCTCAAGTCTTTGGGTTATGTAGATGAAAACCGTATTGGTGTACATGGCTGGAGTTTTGGCGGATTCATGACTACCAATCTAATGCTAACTCATAATGACACTTTCAAGGTAGGTGTTGCAGGTGGTCCTGTTATCGACTGGAAGTATTATGAGATTATGTATGGCGAGCGTTATATGGATACTCCACAGGAGAATGCTGCAGGTTATGATAAAGCAAATCTTACCAAGCGTGCTGGTGATTTGAAGGGTCGTTTGGAGGTAATCATTGGTGGCAATGATCCTATCTGTGTTCCTCAGCACAGCTTGAGTTTCCTGCGTGCATGTGAGGATGCTGGTACACAACCAGACTTCTTCATCTATCCAGGAGATGAACATAATATGTTTGGTCGTGATCGTGTGCATCTGTACACACGTATCACTCGTTATTTCAAGGATTTCTTATAAAAACACATAAAAAATGAAGCTATTATTGTTAGGTTCAGGCGGTCGTGAACACGCCTTGGCATGGAAAATAAGCCAAAGTCCTAAGATTGAGAAACTGTTCATTGCCCCAGGTAATGCAGGTACAGCAAACGTAGGTGAAAATGTAAATTTGAAAGCTGATGATTTTGAAGGCATCAAGAGTTTTGTGCTTTCAAATCAAGTAGATATGGTAGTTGTAGGTCCAGAAGACCCATTGGTAAAGGGAATCTACGACTATTTCAAGAATGATGATGCACTGAAGCAGATTCCTGTTATCGGTCCTTCAAAGCAAGGTGCTGTTTTGGAAGGTAGCAAGGATTTTGCAAAGGCATTCATGCAGCGTCACAATATTCCAACAGCAGCATACCGTACTTTCGATGGATCTACCTTGGAGGAAGGTATGAAGTTCCTGGAAACTTTGAAGGCTCCTTATGTCTTGAAGGCAGATGGTCTTTGTGCAGGTAAGGGTGTACTGATTGTTTCCTCACTGGAAGAGGCAAAGAAAGAACTGCAGGAAATGCTAGGCGGAATGTTTGGCAACGCCTCTGCTCGTGTGGTTATTGAAGAATTCCTTAGTGGTATTGAGTGCTCTGTATTTGTTCTGACTGATGGTAAGAATTATAAGATTCTTCCAGAAGCTAAGGATTACAAGCGCATTGGCGAAGGAGATACTGGTTTGAACACTGGTGGTATGGGTAGCGTTTCTCCAGTTCCTTTTGCAACCAAGGAATGGATGCAGAAGGTTGAGGATAGAATTATCCGTCCTACTGTAGAAGGTTTGGCAGAAGAAGGTATCGACTATAAGGGTTTCATTTTCTTTGGTTTGATCAATGTAGATGGTGAACCAATGGTTATTGAGTATAACGTTCGTATGGGTGACCCAGAAACAGAAAGTGTGATGCTGCGTATAAAGAGCGACTTGGTTGAGTTGTTCGAGGGCGTTGCTGCAGGTAACCTAAATGAAAAGACTCTGGAGTTTGATTCTCGTTCTGCTGTGTGTGTGATGCTGGTATCAGGTGGTTATCCTGGTGCTTATGACAAGGGTTACCCTATCAGTGGTATTGACCAGGTTCAGGATAGTATTGTGTTCCATGCAGGAACAGCGCTGAAAGATGGTCAGGTAGTTACCAATGGTGGTCGTGTTATTGCTGTAAGTTCTTACGGAAAGGATAAGGCTGAGGCTTTGGCACAGAGTTTTGCACAGGCACAGAAAATCACATTCGATAAGAAATATTTCCGTTCAGATATTGGAGCTGACCTATAATGTATAGAAGAAAACGCTTTCAAAATAAAGTATGCACCAGCAGTTTCTTGCTGCCGGTGTGTGCTGTTGTTTGCGTTTTGTTATGGCTTCTAGTGCCTCCAATCGACACCTCCAAGTTTATTGGATTGGCGTTTTGTGGTATTACAACAGCTTTAATGATAGAGTTGAATAATACCAATATGCTGATACGTGTACGTTCTCGTATGGTATCAGCAACATTTGTCATGTTATGGTCTGCATGCCAGTTCTTGCATCCTTTTGGGTGGTCACATGTGGCAGCGTTGTGTATGATGATATGCTACCATGCGCTATTTCACTCGTATCAACAGATGCAGGCTATGAACGATGCCTTCATCATATTCCTAAGTTTGGGTATCTGTAGCCTTATCATTCCTCCAATGGTTGTGGTAGCATTGCCATTTCTCATTGCTTTATGGGCTTTTAGGGCAATGAGCATAAGGGCTTTCTTTGCCTGCATCTTAGGTTTTATTACTCCTTTGTGGATTGTTTTAGGATGGTTGTATTTTAAGGATGGCATCCCTGATGCGATTGCTTATTATACCCCATTGTTGCAACTAGATTTTGCTACCCATGCATTGGAACCAAACAGAATATGGGCATTCTGCTTTGTACTAGGCATGGCATTGATAAGTTCAATTCATTTCATGCGAACCAATTTCCAGGATAAGATTAGGGTGCGCATGTTGTTTTACTTCCTACTGTGGATGCAATTAATCTGGGTGGCAATGATGGTGCTGTTCTCCCAGCAATTCGACGTTTATTTCTTGCTGTATATAATGACAGTGAGTCCACTAATTGCCCACTTCTTTACGTTGAGTAACACATGGGTATCGAATGCGTTTTTTGTGCTTTGCATGATATTGTTTTTTGCTTTTACCGGATGTAATATATGGATGCCTTCGTTCAGTTTTTGATAGATTACGGATATCTGGGAATGTTTCTTTCTGCATTCTTGGCGGGAACGGTTTTCCCTTTCAACTCCGAATTGGTGATGATTGGTTTGGCAGCACCTTCGGTAGGGCTTAATCCATTTTTGCTAGTGCTGTGGGGAACCGTAGGAAATGTAGCAGGAGGTATGACTTGTTATTGGTTAGGGCACTTGGGAAAAATGGAGTGGATAGAGAAATATGGCAAAGTAAAGCCAGAGAAACTTGAGAAAGCGCAGAGGTTTTTGCAAGGTAGGGGTGCTTGGATGGCATTCTTTGCTTTTTTGCCTATTATCGGCAGTGCCATTTCCATTGTCTTGGGAATGATGCGTGCCAATATCTGGATTACGCTAATAGCAATGACCATTGGCAAGGCATTGCGCTATAGTCTTTGTGCATTTGTACCTGGGTGGATAGCATAATAAGAAGAGATGAGAAGAGTTGCACTATATATAGTTGTGATTTTGGTGGCAATGTTGCAAGCTTGTGGCACTGCACCAAAAGGCAATGGCAAAATACTTTTCGTGAGCATTGATCCACTTCGTTTTATTACTCAGCAGATTGCAGGTGAAGAGTGGAGTGTGCAAACCTTTGTTCCCAAAGGAAGCAGTCCAGAAACATACGATCCCACTCCTTCGCAGCTGGTAGAGGTATCGCAAAGCAAGGCTTTCTTTATGGCAGGTTACCTCTCTTATGAGGTACAATGGGGTGAAAGACTAAAGGAGAATGCTCCGAATGTAGAGTTTTGCAATACTGCTCAGGGGATAGGTCTACTTAACAGCAAGCATTATCATGGCAAGGAGGAACATCAAGGTGTTGACCCTCATACTTGGACATCTCCCCGAAATATGATGCAAATAGCAAAGAATGTATGCCTGGTACTTTCTCGTATTGACGCATCAAACAAGGAACAGTATTTGCAGAACCTGGATAAACTCAATACGAGACTCGCAAAGGTAGATAGTACCTTGACAGAAGAATTGCAGAATTGTAAGCAAAAAACATTTGCCATCTATCATCCATCATTAACATATTTTGCAAATGACTATGGGTTAAGGCAGTTGTGTATTGAAGATGAAGGAAAGGAACCCTCTCCACAGCAGTTGCAGCAGTTGATTGAGCAATGCCGTGCACAGGGAGTTAAAACAATATTTATCCAAAAAGAGTTCAACGTGCAGAATGCGCAGGTTATTGCGCAGGAAATAGGTGCACAGTTGGTACAGATAGATCCTCTAAACTATGATTGGGAAGAGGAGATGTTGAAAATAGCACGTTACTTGAGCAATGAAACCACTAATTAAACTTACCAATATTTGTGCAGGATATGGTGCTGATACGGTGCTGACAAACATTAGTCTCACTGTAGAGGAACATGATTTTGTGGGTATTATCGGTCCAAACGGTGGTGGAAAAACCACCCTAGTAAAGGTGCTACTTGGACAGATTAAACCTCAACAGGGTTCAGTAGAATATAATGGTAAGATCAAGATGGGATATTTGCCACAGTATAGTGAGATTGACCATAAGTTTCCTATCAGTGTGCGTGAAGTTATTCTTTCAGGACTTTATAGCAGCAGTAAGTTCCCTTGTCGGTTTAGCAAGAAACAGCATCAGCGTGTAGCACAAGTGGTGCAGCAGTTAGGACTGGAAGGATTAGAGAAAAGACAGATAGGAGAGTTAAGTGGTGGTCAGTTGCAGCGAGTGTTATTGGGACGTGCTATTGTGGCAAATCCACAGGTTATCATATTAGATGAACCTAGCACTTACCTTGATCGCACCTCACAGGAAACACTTTACCAGGAATTGGAGCGACTGAATCAGCAAAGTGCCATTATTCTTGTAAGTCACGATGTGGAGGTTGTAAAGCAGAAAGCAAAGAATATCATAGAGATTGTGTAAACCACACCTTATAATATTATAAAAATTGTAAATTGCAGATTGAAAAGGGTATTATCCCGTACGTTTGTACTAAATTTGCACCTCGAATAACTAAGAGATGAAAAGTATGAGTAATTATAACAAGATAAACAACATTACCGGTTGGATTGTCTTTGCCATTGCGGCATTTACCTATTGCGCTACTATTGAACCAAGCGCAAGTTTCTGGGATTGCCCCGAGTTTATTGCTACTGCTACGAAACTGGAGATTGGTCACCCACCTGGTGCACCTTTCTTTATGTTGACTGCCAATTTGTTTACTCAGCTTAGCGGAGACCCTTCAAAGGCTGCTATGTTGGTAAACACTATGAGTGCTTTGTTGAGTGCAGCATGTATTCTCTTCCTATTCTGGAGTATCACGCACTTAGCAAGGAAGTTATTGGTGAAAGATGGCGAGGAAATGACTCGTGCGCAGCTAATCACCATTATGGGCTCTGGTTTAACAGGTGCATTAGCCTATACTTGGAGTGACACCTTCTGGTTTAGTGCAGTTGAAGGTGAGGTTTATGCCTATTCTTCTCTGTTTACGGCAGTTGTGTTCTGGCTGATATTAAAATGGGAAGATCATGCAGACGAACCTCATAGCGATCGTTGGCTAATCTTAATTGCATATCTTACAGGACTTTCAATTGGTGTACACTTGCTTAACTTGCTGTGTATTCCTGCTATAGTCTTGGTATTCTACTACAAGAAATATCCAAAGGCTACTCTTAAGGGTTCTTTGCTGGCATTGACTATTTCTGGTGCCTTGGTTGCTGCTGTATTGTATGGTATTGTGCCAGGTATCGTAAAGATCGGTGGTTGGTTTGAACTGCTGTTCGTGAACGACTTTGGCTTCAGTTTCAATACAGGTTTGTACGTTTACATCCTACTTTTGGTTACTGTAGTAGTTTGGGCTATTTATGAAACCTATAAGGATAAGAATCGCATTCGCATGAATATCTCATTCTTGCTTAGTGTACTGATGTTGGGTATTCCTTTCTATGGATACGGTGCAACATGTTTCTTATCTGCCATTATTATAACTGGTGGTTTGGCTGCGTTAGTGTGGTACAAGCGTGAAGGCGTTCATTTGATTACTGCTCGTATCTTGAACACAACAGTTCTTAGTTTGTTCATGATTTTGGTGGGTTATTCATCTTATGCGCTCATTGTAATCCGTTCTACTGCCAATACACCAATGGACCAGAACTCTCCTGAAGACATCTTTACTTTGGGTGAATATCTGGGTCGTGAACAATATGGAACTCGTCCATTATTGATTGGTCCTGCCTTTACCTCACAGGTAGACATGAAGGTGGTTTCTCGTAATGTTGATGGCGAGGAAATGCAGTATTGTACTGCAGTTACCGAGGAGGGTGCTCCTGTTTACCAGCGCAAGGAAAAGAAAGATCCTAACGAACCAGATTCATACGAATTGATTCGTCACAAGACAGAATATGCTTATCCTTCTAACCAAACCATGTTGTTCCCACGTATATGGAGTGAACAACATGCCAAGGCATATCAGGATATTTTAGGAGATGTAGATTATACCTATGTTCCTAATGTTAATCCTTGTGCAGATGAAGAGCATCAGATGGTAGCAATGCCATCGCAGTGGGATAACATTCGCTTCTTTGTCTCTTATCAGTTGAACTTTATGTACTGGCGTTACTTCCTTTGGAACTTTGCCGGTCGTCAGAATGATATTCAGGGATTTGGTGAACCAGAGCATGGAAATGCCATTACTGGTATCAGTTTTATTGATGATTATTTCTATGGTGATCAGGATTTGTTGCCAGATTCATTGAAAGAGAACAAGGGACACAATGTATATTTCTGTCTTCCTTTGATTTTAGGTTTGCTAGGTTTGTTCTGGCAGGCATACAAGGGAGAAAAGGGCATTCAGCAGTTCTGGGTAACATTCTTCCTGTTCTTCATGACTGGTATTGCCATTGTGTTGTATTTGAACCAAACTCCACAACAGCCACGTGAACGAGATTATGCCTATGCTGGTTCATTCTATGCCTTTACCATTTGGATTGGTTTGGGTGTGGCTGCTATTGTTCAGTGGACACGTCGTTTCTTCAGAAAAAAGCCTGAGTTGGGAGCTGCTCTTATATGTGCTTTGTGCTTGTTGGTTCCTATTCAGATGGTAAGTCAGACATGGGATGATCACGATCGTAGTGATCGTTATGTTTGCCGTGATTTTGGTCAGAACTACCTCATGAGTTTGCCAGAGAAGGGTAATCCAATTATTTTCACCAATGGTGACAATGATACATTCCCATTGTGGTACAATCAGGATGTAGAAGGTTTCCGTACCGATGCACGTGTATGTAACTTGAGTTACCTGCAAACCGATTGGTATATCGACCAGATGCGTCGTCCAAGTTTTGACTCTCCAAGTCTGCCTATCGATTGGAAACGTATCGATTATGTTTCAGGAACCAATGAATATGTTCAGGTTCGCCCAGAAATGAAGGAAGGTGTCCGCATGTTCTACCAGGAACATCCAGAGGAGGCACGCAAGACATTAGGTGAAGATCCTTTCGAACTGAAGAATGTGTTGAAGAACTGGATTCTGAATCCAGAATTCCACTATGTTCCTACCGATTCCTTGCATATCACACTTGATAAGGAAGCAATCCGCAAGAGTGGCATGAGTATCCCTGGTGATTCTATTCCAGATGTGATGACCATCTCTTTGGGTAACAAGCGTGGTTTGTATAAGAGTGAATTGATGATGCTGGAGATGTTGGCTAATTGTAACTGGGTTCGACCAATGTATATGGCAATTACTGTTGGTAGGGAGAACCACTTGGGATTGGACAACTACTTCTTGCAGGAAGGTTTGGCATACCGTCTTACTCCATTCAACTTTGCAGAATATGGTTTGATTGATGACAATCCAAACGTTCATGCTATAGATTCTGAAAAGATGTACGACAACCTGATGAACAAGTTCAAGTTTGGTGGTGTGGATACCAAGGGAATCTACCTTGACGAAACCGTGCTTCGTATGTGCAGTAGTCACCGCAGAATGTTTGGTTTACTTATTGCCGAATTGATTGTGGAAGGAAAGAAAGACAAAGCCTTGAAGGCATTGGAATATTGCGAAAAGGTATTGCCAAGCTACAACATTCCTCATTCATATTTCAGTGGTTCAATGGAATTGGCATACGCTTGGGCACAGTTGGGTAAGAAAGATCAGGCTTGTGCAATCTTTGGTCAGATGGCGAAGGAAGCATCACAATATTGCCAGTATGCATTGTCTTTGGATGATGACAGATTGTATGCATCAGATTTCCGCACCAATATGTATATCTTGCAGGAGTGTGCACAGGCTTTGAAAGAGAATGGAAGCAAGGATGGCGACCAGTATGAGGTTAGCCTGAAGTCATATACTACAAGCTATAGCGCTCGATTAGGAAATGGTAATTGAGCAACCTGCGCGCTTTCTGCGTTGGCTCTATCCCAGGGCATTGTGGAGGATGAATCCTGATGAAAAGGCAGTTTACCTGACTTTTGATGACGGACCAATTCCTGAGGCAACTCCCTGGATTCTGCAAACCCTGCAGCGCTATGGCATCAAGGCCACTTTCTTTATGGTGGGTGACAATGTACGTAAGCATCCTCGTGAATACCAGATGGTGGTAGAGCAAGGGCATGGTATCGGCAATCATACCTATAATCATATAGGTGGTTTTCGCCATACCAGCAGGGGATACTTGAAGAATGTTGAAAAGGCCAATGAACTGCTACATTCACATTTGGTTCGTCCACCACATGGATGGATGCGATGGGGGCAATACATGGTGCTGAGAAAGAAATACCAGATTGTGATGTGGGACCTTGTTACCCGCGATTACAGCAAGCGTCTGAATGCTCAGCAAGTGCTGTGGAATGTACGTCATTATACCCGTAATGGCAGTATCATTACCTTTCATGATTCACTTAAGAGCATAGATAAGTTAAAGCAGATATTGCCCACAGCGTTAGAGTGGCTCATCTCACAAGGATACGAATTTAAGGTGTTTAACCAACAATGAACGCACACGAATTAACCGCATATATCAAAGCCGAAGCCTTGCGCCTCGGCTTTGACGCTTGTGGGGTGGCGCGTGCGCAGCAGGTTTCTGCTAGTGTTCAGCAGATTTATCTCCGAGGTATTAATGCTGGTTATGTGGCAGACATGAATTATCTACGTCGCAATGAAGAGATGCGTTTTAATCCCACACTTCTGGTTCCGGGTACACAAAGCATCATTTGTGTTGCCATGAATTATTATCCTTCTCGGCCTTTGGATGATAGCACTTATCAGTTGGCATGGTATGCTTATGGACAAGACTATCACACAGTGGTAAAGAATCGTTTACAGCAACTGCTGCAGCAGATAAGGCAAGTGTGTCCTAATGCAGACGGACGTTGTTTCTGCGATACTGCTCCTGTAATGGAAAAGTATTGGGCAGAACAGGCAGGTTTGGGATGGCGTGGACGCCACACGCAGTTAATCATCAAAGGTCTTGGTACTACTTTTTTTCTGGGTGAGATTTTCTTGAATCAGGAATTGGAATATGATACACCCTTAACACAAGGATGTGGCAGTTGCCGTAAATGCCAGGAGGCTTGCCCTACACACGCACTTTGTGATGATGAAGAAACACATCATCCTATGTTAGATGCTCGCAAATGCCTGTCCTATCAAACCATAGAGAACCATGGTCGGCTTTCGGATGAAGCGCGCAGTGCCATGGGAAATTGCATCTATGGGTGTGATAAATGTCAGCAAGCGTGTCCTCATAATCATACACCTCATCCAACAACCGAGGTTTTGTTCCAACCCTCTGAGGCATTGCTTAGCATGAAGCCCTGTGATTGGCAGAATCTTACTGTAGAGCAATATCGTCAACTCTTTAAGGGATCGGCAGTGAAACGTGCCAAGTATGAAGGATTAAAACGTAATATTGAAGCAGTGGAGGAGTTAAGATGCAAGAATTAAGTGATTTTATCTGCGGTTATCCGCTCTTTATATTATTAATAGGTGGAGGTCTTTTCCTTTTCCTTTACTCTGGTGCTTTGCCTTTACGTAAACTGGGTGCTGCTTTTCGTTCATTGAAAATGAAGAAGGCAGGCAGTGGTCAGATAACCTCGTTTCAGGCGTTGATGAGTACCATTTCTTCTACTGTTGGAGTGGGAAATATTGCTGGTGTAGCCATTGCCTTGGCTGTTGGAGGACCAGGTGCCATCTTCTGGATGTGGATGAGTGCACTTTTAGGAATGGCAACCAAGTTCTTTGAAGGTGTATTGGCGATAAAATACAAGGGAGTAGATGAAAACGGACAGTTGCAAGGTGGTCCTATGTATGTTCTGACCAAGGGTATTGGTCCTAGAATGAAGCCACTTGCCATATTGTTTGCGTGCTCAGGAATGATTGGTTGCCTGGCATTGATGCAAGCCAATCAGTTGGCCGAAACGCTTTCTACCATCTGTGTTTGTCCTTTGCTTGGAGTAGAAGATTCAACTCTTGTGCGCTTGGCTATTGGCATCATTATGGCAGCTGTGGTGCTCATTGTGATCTTGGGTGGCTTGGGTCGCATTGCTCGTGTTGCTACCCGTATGGTTCCTACTATGGTTGCATGTTATTTCCTGATGGTGCTGTATATCATCGTTACTCATTTCAACTTGCTTCCTCATGTTTTCAGTTCTATATTTCATGGAGCATTTAGCCTTGAAGCTGGCATAGGTGGATTGATGGGTGTGGCGTTGACTGGTGCCCGCAGAGCGATGTTTGTGAACGAGGCAGGTGTGGGTACTGCCGGCATGATGCATGGCGCTTCCATGAATACGCAACCCGTTCGCGAGGGTCTGGTTGCCATGCTGGGACCTGCAATAGATTCTGGATTTGTGTGTACTCTTAGTGCCATCCCTATTATTATGGCAGATAATTTCCATGTCAGTGGGGTAGAGGGGCTTTCCATTGCTTTTGGCGCCTATAACCAGCTCATCCCTCATGTAGGTAGATACTGCTTGCTGTTCATGATTGTGGTTTTTGCCATGAGTACCATGTTCTCCTATTCTTATTACGGAAGTAAATGCACCGCTTATCTGTTCGGTAGCAAAAACGTAAAGTACTATACCTATTTCTATGTACTAACCCTTGTGGTATCCAGTGTCATTACCCTCAGCACTGTTGTAAGTCTTATGGATATGGCCTTTTTCTTCATGGCCCTTCCTAATATGATAGCACTTTTTGCCCTTGCTCCTAAGGTTAGGCAAGAGGTGAAACAGTTTAGGCTATAATCCTACTGTAGAGTAAAGATTATAGCCTAAAAAGGTTGCTGTGAATTATGCGTTATTTATAGCTGTAAGCCTTGTAGGTGTGTGGTGGAAGGATAACCTTAAAGAAGTTCTCCTTTGGCTGACGCCAGCCACCAGCCTGAAGTTCGCCCTGAATCTTTTCATTTTCCAACAGGTTTGTCATGGTCTTGATACCAGGTTCTGTTACCAGATTAATCTCTACTGGGGTGTCGTTAAAGTTCTCTACCACCAATGTCTTGTTGTCATAAAGGAAGAGAGAAACCTTTGAAGGAGCATCCAGGTAAACATCCAGATCCTGGCTCATCACGCGGCGTATTTCCTTGAGGGCAGCACGTGGATAGTCGTACAGCTGACCGAAATCATCAGGAATAGTCAATACATAGTAGTTACCCTTGCTGTATAGTGCGCGGTGAAGAATAGGGTAGCCAGAGGTTCCGCCATTCAATGGACGACCAGCACTTACTACTTCCCAAGAGTCGTTGGTATAGTATAATACCTGTGGAATAAGGATGTCGCGCTCTGATTTGCCATGACGGCCAAAGTCGTTCACCATTGCCTTCAGGTCGTTTACCTGCAGTTCGCAGATGGTTGAAAGCTTATCCTGCGCAGCCTTTACAAGTCCAGAAGTAACAACTACGTCATTGCCTGCGCGCAACTGCTGATCAATCTTGCTAGCTAAATCTGGGTCGTTGGCAGCTTGTGCTGTCAGCAAGAAAACCTTCTTGCCGGTAGGATAAGATGGCAGCATCTCCATTGGCAAGCCAATCATACCCAAGTAATTCTGCAAGAATGCCTCACCACGTGAATGGAATGCCTTGAACGAGTTGATACCTACAGGGTTTCCTAGCTTACCCATCAGTTCATCTGTCTGATGCAGCACACGGTCGGTAATAACTGCCATGGTGCTTGGGGTGATGGTATTACCCTTGGCATCCTTGAAAGGTGCTACAATCTTGTCGTAGTTCCAGCTGGTATTACCCAAATCCTGCCAAGGTGCACGCCATGAAGACTGCAAACCGATGCCACACAACTGATGGTAGGCAAACAGTGAAATTTCAGGAGCCTTTGCCAACATGGTAAGATGCAACTGCTCTGCATAGCGGTCCATGCTCATGTTAATGCCACCGGCATCTACCCAACCACCACCATTTCTACCTGGTGCCAGGTTGTTAAAGTAGCGGATGATGTTATAGCTAAGGTAATTCTGCAAGTGCTGGGCACTACCAGGGTCGCGTGTTTCGGTACCAGTCCAGATGCCATCGAAGATTTTTGGACCCTTGTCAAGGTTAAAGCCCAAACCCTGGAAATGATCATACCAGTTAGGATACTTAATGATAACCTTAACCTTTGGATTTACCTTCTTTGCAGGGTCGATAACCAGGTTCTTTCCTGCCTCGGTCATCTTCTCCAGACGATATTCTGTCCAGCTCTTGCTGCCTTTGGCATCAATTTCGCCATCTTCCTTACAGCTGGTAAAGAAGAAGTCATCCAGAATAAACTCGTTAAAGTGCTTGGCTGTATGCTCGGCAATTCTCTGTACTAGGGCGCGGTGCTCTGGGTTGCTGTAGCAGAATGTTTCAAAGTTATTTGCCTCGTTGATGGTATAGGTAATACCACCTGCAGTTTCAATGCCCTTTGATGCAAAGAACTTCTTTGCCTTTTCCAGTGTTGCATCTGGTACAATCAAAAGGTCGCGGTGTGTTTCAAGATAAATCTTATCTACTTTCAGTTGGCTGCTGATAATAGTCCATGTAGAATCCAGCCAGTGCTGGTCGGCCATTTTGTCAACTTCGTATGCACGTGCATACACAGATACCTTAAAGTTCTTGTAGTTGCCCTGTGCCATGGCAGGCAATACAAATGCCAGTGCTGCCAATAGGGCAAAAAGTTTGCGTGTCTTCATTGTTTGTTTATTTTTTATAATAGGGGTTACTGATGGCAAAATTAAAATTATTATCTTGTTTATGCAATCTTTTTTCTTTATTTTTGTACCAAAATAAGAAATTATGGCGTTAAACTATATTTGGATAGCACTATTCCTGATAGGTGTGCTGGTGGGTGTATTTAAGTTGCTTGTTCTTGGCGATTATGATTCACTGCCACAGATGATGGACTCAACTTTTGAAATGAGCAAGACGGCATTCGAGATGTCATTAGGTCTAACAGGTACCCTTACCCTTTGGATGGGTTTGCTCAAGATAGGCGAGGACAGCGGATTGGTAAGTCGTCTGGCACGTTTCCTCAGTCCTGTGCTTACCAAGTTGTTTCCTGATATCCCAAAGAACCATCCGGCATTGGGTTCTATCTTCATGAATGTTTCGGCCAATATGCTGGGTTTGGATAATGCTGCTACACCAGTAGGACTGAAGGCGATGCAGGAGTTGCAAGAGATAAACCCCAAGAAAGATACTGCCAGCAACAGTATGATTATGTTCCTTACGCTGAATACCAGCGGACTAACCATCATCCCTGTGAGCATTATGGCATATCGTTCCTTGAGCCATGCTGCCGATCCTACAGATGTGTTTATCCCCTTGCTGCTTACTACCTTATGCAGCACCTTGGTGGGTTTGCTTGCCGTTTCTGCCTACCAGCGCATCAATCTCCTCAACAAGGCAGTGCTTACTATGTTTACCTGCATTGCCGTGCTGGTTGCCGCACTTTTCACCATTATTCACGGACTTAACAACGACCAGGTGCAGCATTTCTGTCGCTTGCTCACTGCCAGTTTGATTCTGGGTGCTATATGTATATTCCTGATCAGTGGATGGCGAAAGAAACTGAACGTGTACGATAGTTTTATTCAGGGTGCCAAGGGTGGATTCCAGGTGGCAGTAAACCTGATTCCTTATACCGTTGCTATCCTTGTTGCCATTGGTGTTTTCCGCAGCAGTGGTGCCTTGCAGTTGCTGCAGGATGGATTGCGCAGTGCAGTAGAGTATTGCAGTGTGAACAGTGATTTTGTAAATGCCGTTCCTGTGGCGCTGATGAAACCATTGAATGGTAGTGGTGCCCGTGGCATGATGCTCGAGATATTCAATAACCCATCTTTTGGCCCTGATAGCTTTGTGGGTCACCTTGCCAGCGTGTTGCAGGGCAGTACCGATACCACCTTTTATATACTGGCTATCTACTTTGGTAGTGTAGGGGTAAAAAAATATCGCTACGCAGTAACGTGTGGCCTCCTTGCAGATGCCGCGGGAATACTGGCAGCGATACTTTTCAGTTATTTCTTCTTCTATTAGTCTTACTTAGGTTGTTTTCCGATGTAAGCCAGGATACCTCCATCTACATATAGGATGTGTCCGTTTACGGCATTGCTGGCTTCTGATGCCAGGAATACAGCAGGACCCATCAGTTCCTCAGGGTCAAGCCATCGGCCAGCAGGAGTCTTTGCGCAGATGAACGAGTCGAATGGATGGCGACTTCCGTCTGCCTGTGGTTCACGCAGTGGGGCAGTCTGTGGTGTAGCAATATAGCCAGGGCCAATGGCATTACACTGAATGTTGTATTCACCATACTCCGAGCAGATGTTGCGGGTAAGCATCTTCAGTCCACCCTTTGCTGCAGCGTATGCCGATACGGTTTCGCGTCCCAGTTCACTCATCATTGAACAGATGTTGATGATTTTTCCATGACCTTTCTTCAACATGCCAGGGATAACAGCCTTGCTCACAATGAAAGGCGCTACCAGGTCGATGTCGATAACCTGATTAAATTCCTCCACCTTCATCTCGTGCATTGGAATGCGCTTGATGATACCGGCGTTGTTCACCAAAATGTCGATAGTACCCAGTTCCTTCTCAATGTCGGCCACCATTTTGGTAACCTCATCTTCCTTGGTTACATCGCAGATATAACCACGTGCATCAATACCCTTTGCCTTGTAGTCGGCCAGTGCCTGGTCTAGGTGATGCTGACTGCGGCAGTTGAATGCAATCTTTGCTCCGCTCAGGGCGTATGCCTCGGCAATGGCAAAGCCAATACCGTACGCAGCACCGGTAACCAGTGCTACTTTCCCTTCTAGTGAAAAGTTCAAATACTTGTTCATATTATTGATTTTTTTGACTGTTTTGCGCCTTTCGCGTCCACAAACCTAAACGATTAGCAAACTTGTGAACCAGGCTTCACTTCATGCTCTACGGTGGTAACGCTGATGCTGCCATCGTAGTTCTCGGCACTCAGAATCATGCCTTCGCTCACCAAACCGTTCTTGAACTGGCGTGGAGCAAGGTTGGCAATGAACAGAACCTGCTTGCCTACCAACTGCTCTGGTTCATAGAACTGGCTGATGCCGCTCACAATGGTGCGCTGCTCCAATCCGTCGTCAATGCGGAACTTCAGCAACTTCTTCATCTTTGGCACGCGCTCGCATTCCAATACGGTTCCTACGCGGATATCCAGTTTCTGGAAGTCATCGTATGCAATGGTTTCCTTGATAGGATTTGCCTTGTAGCTGGCAGCCTCATTTGCTTTCTTGGTAGCCTCCAGCTTGTCTAGCTGTGCCTGGATAACTTCGTCCTCAATCTTGGTGTACAGCAGCGATGGCTTACCCAGCTGCTTGCCTGCAGGAAGCAACTCGGTGCTGCCCAGGCTCTCCCAGTTCACACCATCCATGCAGATCATCTCACGCAAACGTGCACTGCTGAATGGCAAGAATGGTTCGAATGCAATGGCCAGGTTGGCAGTCAGCTGTAAAGAGATGTAGATGATGGTCTTTACGCGCTCTGGGTCGGTCTTGATAACCTTCCATGGTTCCATGTCGGCAATGTACTTGTTGCCAATGCGTGCTAGGTTCATGGCCTCCTTCTGTGCATCGCGGAACTTGAAGTTCTCTAGCAGTGACTCAACCTTAGTCTTCACGTCGGCAAATTCTGCCAGGGTTTCCTTATCATAGTCGGTCAGTTCACCGCAGGCAGGAACCACACCGTCGTAATATTTCTGGGTCAGCTGCAGGGCACGGTTCACAAAGTTGCCATAGATGGCCACCAGTTCATTGTTCACACGGTCCTGATAGTCTTTCCACATAAAGTTGTTGTCCTTGGTTTCGGGAGCGTTGGCAGTTAGCACATAGCGCAACTCATCCTGGCGCTCAGGCATATCCACCAGATATTCGTTCAGCCATACTGCCCAGTTGCGGCTGGTAGAAATCTTGTCGTTCTCCAGATCCAGGAACTCGTTTGAAGGCACGTTGTCTGGCAAGATGTAATCGCCATGAGCCTTCAGCATGGCAGGGAATACGATGCAGTGGAACACGATGTTGTCTTTTCCGATGAAGTGAACCAAGCGGGTTTCTGGGTCCTTCCACCAGGTTTCCCACGAACCAAGTTCTGGCTTGGCATCGCACAGTTCCTTGGTGTTGCTGATGTAACCGATAGGTGCATCAAACCAAACGTAAAGCACCTTACCCTCGGAACCCTCTACAGGCACTGGAATACCCCAGTCCAGGTCGCGTGTAACGGCTCGAGGCTTCAATCCACCGTCAAGCGAGCTCTTGCACTGACCTTATACGTTAGGACGCCATTCCTTGTGGTGTTCCAGAATCCACTT
>JAGHTY010000026.1 GCA_018065125.1 Candidatus Minthousia equi | reverse complement strand
TGACGACGACTTCTACGCAATGATGGCAGCCCTGGATTAGTTGGTGGCGGCATGGGTGTGATTGGTGCCAGCATCTACCTGAATGAAAGAAAGAAGAAGCACTGCCCTAACTGCAAGCAGTATAAGCTGAAGCAGATCAGCAAGGTATTGGAGTCAAAGAAAAAGGGCGTGAAGAAATACAAGGTTACCTACCTGTGTGAAAATTGCGGCCATACGCTAATGCGCACAGAAACCGAATACGACGACACATACTGGAACAGCGGAGGTGGCAGTATCTTCATCGGCGGAAGCCGAAGCGGATTCGGACGCAGCATAGGCGGCGGATTCGGAGGAGGTAGCTTTGGCGGCGGTCATTTCGGCGGTGGAGGTGCCGGAGGACGCTTCTAAAAACAAGACTAATTTAATCTTGGAATACAAATAAAACAAAAATTTGGAATTATGAAAAGTAACAAAAACTTGTACATCGTACTGGGTATTGTAGCAGTATTGGTGATTTGGGCTATCTCTTCTTACAACGGCATGGTATCTGCCGAAGAGAGTGTAGCAAAGGCTTGGAACAATGTTCAGAGCCAGTATCAGCGTCGTGCCGACCTGATTCCTAACTTGGTAAACGTAGTTAAGGGTTATGCCACTCACGAAAGAGAAACTTTCGAGGCAGTTGTTGCAGCACGCACCAAGGCTACCCAGATTACTGTTGATCCAGAGAACCTTACTCCAGAAAAGCTGAAAGAGTATCAGGAAGCACAAGGCGAAGTTGGCAGCGCATTGGGCCGTTTGCTGGCAATCACCGAGAACTATCCTGACTTGAAGGCAAACGAGAACTTCAAGGAATTGCAAGCACAGCTGGAAGGTACCGAGAACCGTATTGCTGTTACTCGTAACGAGTTCAACGAAGAGGTTCAGAAGTACAACGTAAAGGTTCGCAAGTTCCCTGGCAAGATCTTCGCTATGCTATTCGGATTTGAACCTAAGGAAGGTTTCCAGGCAGAAGCTGGTGCAGAGCACGCTCCAAAAGTACAGTTCTAAGCCCCTCCTTTTTAGAGAAACTATACCTCCCACAAGCTGGCACCTTTGCTGGCTTGTGGGAGAAAATTAAAAATATATGAGTAACCAAAGATACATGATGCGCGGCGTAAGTGCCGCCAAGGAAGACGTTCACAACGCCATTAAGAACATCGACAAGGGTATTTTCCCTCAGGCTTTCTGTAAAATCATTCCAGATATATTGGGCGGCGACCCAGAGTATTGTAATATCATGCATGCCGATGGTGCAGGTACAAAATCATCACTGGCATACATGTACTGGAAAGAAACAGGCGACCTGAGTGTGTGGAAAGGCATTGCCCAGGATGCGCTGATTATGAACACCGATGACCTGCTGTGCGTAGGTGCAGTAGATAACATTCTGGTGAGCAGCACCATTGGACGAAACAAAATGCTAATTCCTGGTGAAGTAATCAGCGCCATCATCAATGGTACCGATGAACTGATGGCCGAGATGAGAAACATGGGCATCGGCATTTATGGTACTGGTGGAGAAACTGCAGATGTGGGCGACCTGGTACGCACCATCATCGTTGACAGCACCGTTACCTGTCGTATGAAGCGCAGTGATGTTATCGACAATGCCAACATCCGCCCTGGCGACGTTATCGTAGGTCTCAGCAGTTGCGGACAGGCTACTTACGAAAAAGAATACAATGGCGGCATGGGCAGCAACGGCTTGACCAGTGCACGTCACGATGTATTCAACAAGTATCTGGCAGAAAAATATCCTGAGAGCTACGACAAGGCCGTTCCCGAGGAATTGGTTTATAGTGGTGGCTATAAGTTAACCGACCCTGTTGAGGGTGCTCCTATATGTGCCGGCAAACTAGTTTTGAGTCCTACCCGCACCTATGCTCCTGTGGTTCGTCGCCTATTAGACGAAATGCGCAGCGACATACATGGTATGGTTCATTGTACTGGTGGCGCACAGACAAAGGTTTTGCACTTTGTAAGCGACAACTGCAAGGTTATCAAGGATAACATGTTCCCAGTTCCTCCTTTGTTCAAGGCTATTCAGCAGCAAAGTGGCACCGACTGGGCAGAAATGTACAAGGTATTCAACATGGGCCATCGTCTGGAGGTTTACCTAAGTCCTGAAAACGCCCAGAAGGTTATCGAAATCAGCAAGAGCTTCAATATCGATGCCCAGATTGTAGGACACATCGAAGAAGGTCCTAAGAGTTTAACTATCAAGAGTGAATTTGGAGAGTTTAACTACTAAATGAATAGCATATTAGACAAGCTTGAAGGCCTGGTAGCAAGATTTGAGGAGGTATCGACCCTGATTACCGACCCAAGTGTTATTGCCGATCAGAAACGCTATGTAAAGCTAACCCGCGAATACAAGAATCTGGAGGACTTGATGAAAGCCCGTAAGGAATATTTGGGTTTACTGAGCAACATCAGCGATGGAAGGGAAATGATGGCCATGGAAGATGATCCCGAAATGAAGGAAATGCTGCGTAGCGAGATTACCGCTAGCGAAGAGCGCATTCCTGTACTGGAGGAAGAAATCAAGATTATGCTTATCCCTGCCGACCCCGAGGATGACAAGAATGCCGTTCTTGAAATCCGTGGCGGTACAGGTGGTGATGAAGCTGCCATTTTTGCCGGAGACCTTTTCAGAATGTATCAAAAGTATTTCGACATCAAAGGCTGGCAATATACCATCAGCAGCTTTACCGAAGGTTCGGCAGGTGGTTACAAGGAAATCATCTGCAACGTTACCGGTGAAAAGGTTTATGGCACATTAAAGTATGAAAGTGGCGTTCACCGTGTGCAACGTGTGCCAGTTACCGAAACACAAGGACGTGTTCATACCTCGGCTGCCAGTGTAGCAGTCTTACCCGAAGCTGACGAATTTGATGTAGAAATCCACGAAGGCATGATCAAGTGGGATACCTTCCGAAGTGGAGGTGCCGGTGGCCAGAATGTGAACAAGGTAGAATCTGGCGTACGCTTGCGCTATCCATGGACTAACCCCAACACTGGCGTTACCGAGGAAATCCTGATTGAATGTACAGAAACACGAGACCAGCCAAAGAACAAGGAACGTGCTCTGGGGCGTCTGCGTACTTACATCTACGACCGTGAGCATCAAAAATACATGGACGATATCGCCAACCGACGCAAGACTTTGGTAAGCACCGGAGACCGTAGCGCCAAGATTCGCACCTACAACTACCCTCAGGGACGTATTACCGATCTCCGCATCAATTACACCATTTACAATCTGAACGCATTTATGGATGGCGACATTCAGGATTGCATCGACCACCTGATTGTAGCTGAAAATGCAGAACGACTGAAAGAAAGTGAACTTTAAAAACAATTGATAATTGACAATTGATAACTGGCAATTGTAAAAAGCATAAGATTATGACGAAACAAGAATTATTCGAGAATATCAAGAAAAAGCAGAGTTTCCTGTGCGTGGGTCTGGATACTGACACAAAGAAGATTCCAGAGCATCTTTTGAACGAGGAAGACCCTATCTTTGCATTCAACAAAGCAATCATTGATGCCACTGCACCTTATTGTATTGCATATAAGCCAAATTTAGCATTCTACGAAGCTTTTGGTGTAAAGGGACTGATTTCTTTTGAGAAGACTGTAAAATACTTGAAAGAGAACTATCCCGATCAGCTCATCATTGCAGACGCCAAGCGTGGCGACATTGGCAACACCAGTGCCATGTATGCACGCACCTTCTTTGAAGAATACGACCTTGATTCATTGACTGTAGCTCCATACATGGGCGAAGACAGTGTTTCTCCATTCCTTACCTATGAAGGCAAATGGGTGATTCTGTTGGCATTGACAAGTAACAAGGGTAGTCACGATTTCCAGTTGATGCAAGACACAGAAGGTGAGCGTTTGTTTGAAAAGGTACTGAAAACCTCACAGAACTGGGGAAACGAAGAGAACATGATGTACGTTGTAGGTGCTACCCAGGGACGCATGTTCGAGGATATTAGAAAACTGGTTCCTAACCATTTCCTCTTGGTGCCAGGCATTGGCGCACAGGGTGGAAGCTTGGAAGAAGTTTGCAAATATGGCATGAATAGCACATGCGGACTTATTGTAAATTCAAGTCGTGCTATTATTTATGCAGACAAGACAGAAAACTTTGCACAGGTAGCAGGTGAAAAGGCCAAGGAAGTTCAGTTGCAAATGGCAGAAGAACTTGCAAAGGCAAATTTGATTTAAACCACTTTCAATGCCCGAAAGAAAGATAATAAGCGATCCTGTATTTGGATTCATACACATACCAGGGGGCTTGCTGTTCGATATCGTACAGCACCCCCTGTTTCAACGTCTTGGCCATATAAACCAGCTAGGACTTAGTCATGCCGTGTACCCTGCTGCACGCCACACACGCTTCCAGCATTCATTAGGTGCCTTTCACCTGATGAGCGAGGCGATTATCTCTCTAACCCAAAAAGGGCATTTTATCTTTGATAGTGAAGCAGAGGCGGTGCAAGCTGCCATTTTGCTGCATGATATAGGACATGGTCCTTTTTCACATGTGCTTGAAAACACGCTTGTAAAAGGCGTGAGTCATGAAGACATATCTCTGCAGTTCATGGAGCGTGTCAACAACGACCTAAAGGGACAATTAAACCTTGCCATTAAGATTTTCAAGGACGAATATCCCAAGCGATTCTTGCATCAGCTGATTAGTAGTCAGTTGGACATGGACCGTTTAGATTATTTGCGCAGAGACTCTTTCTTCACAGGTGTTACAGAAGGTAACATCGGCAGCGCACGCATCATCAAGATGCTGAACGTACACGAAGACCATCTGGTGGTAGACGCAAAAGGCATATACAGTGTAGAAAACTACCTGATGAGCCGCAGACTGATGTACTGGCAAGTCTATCTTCACAAGACGTCTGTTGCTTTCGAGAAGGTCCTCATCAACACACTTCTTCGCGCCAAGGAATTAAGCAGCAAGGGAGAAACACTCTTTGCCTCTCCTGCCCTTTCCTACTTCCTTTGCAACAGCATCGACCGCGAATGGTGGAACACCCACCCCGAGTGCATTGACTACTACAGCCAGTTAGACGACAACGACATCTGGTGCGCCATAAAAGTATGGAGCCAACATCCCGACAAGATTCTTTCAACCTTGGCTACCGACATGATGACCAGAAATATTTTCAAGGTTGAGGTACATGAGGAGCCTATCAGTGATGAACAGGTAACAGAAATCAGGAAACAGCTGGCAGATGACTATGCCATTCCTTATGAAGACACCCGTTATTTCATCAACACGGATGCCGTTCAAAAGGACATGTACAACACCCAGGATGATAGCATTGAAATTCTTTTCAAAGACGGAACGACAAAGGATATTGCCGAAGTTAGCGACATGTTGAATATTGAACTTTTGTCCAAAAAAGTACGCAAATATTACCTGTGCTACCAAAGAAATTGTAAATAATCCCTTTATTTTATATCCATTTGTCCTTTTTTTCCTAAAAAATCAATATATCCTAAGGATATATGCAGTTTTTTTGCTTAATTTGCATTAAAATATAAATTAAAGCAAGAGACATGGAATTTTCAGCAAAGCAAATTGCGGAATATCTGAACGGAGAAATCGTTGGTGATGCAAATGCCAGCGTTCACACCTTTGCAAAAATCGAGGAAGGTGTTGCCGGTGCATTATCGTTTCTTTCTAATCCAAAATATACTCCATATATTTACGAAACCCAGTCTAGCGTAGTACTGGTGAATAGGGATTTTGTACCAGAGCACGAAATCAAGGCTACCCTTATCAAGGTAGACAATGCATACGAAAGCCTAGCAAAACTGCTTACACTATACGAATCAATGAAACCTAAGAAAGTGGGTATTGACTCATTGGCGTATGTTGCCCCAACCGCCAAGGTGGGCAAGGATGTTTACCTGGCACCTTTCGTTGCTGTTGGTGATGGTGCAGTGATTGAAGACGGTTGTATTCTACATCCACACGCAACAGTAGGCGCTAACGCAAAAATTGGCGCAGGAACAGAAATCTATAGCAATGCCGTGATCTACCACGACTGTATTGTTGGTAAAAACTGTATTCTGCACGCAGGGTGCGTTATCGGTGCAGACGGATTTGGCTTTGCTCCTTCTCCAGAAGGTTACGAAAAAATCCCTCAGATTGGTATTGTTATCATTGAAGACAATGTTGAAGTGGGAGCTAACACTTGTATTGACCGTGCCACTATGGGTGCTACCGTTATACACAGTGGCGTGAAGTTGGATAATCTGATTCAGATTGCTCACAACGATGAAATTGGCAGTCATACTGTAATGGCAGCACAGGTTGGTGTAGCAGGAAGCACAAAGATTGGCAAGTGGTGTATGCTTGGTGGACAAGTGGGTGTGGCAGGTCACAGCAAGATTGGCGACTTCACAAAGAGTGGCGCCCAAGCTGGTATTGCTGGTTCCTTACCTAAGGGAAACATCACCGTACAGGGTACTCCTGCCATCGAGGCCAAGAATTTTGCAAGAAGCAGCGTCGTATATAAAAAGTTGCCAGAAATGTATAAGCAACTGAACGACATGCAGAAAAAGATAGAAGAACTAGAAAGAGCATTAAATAGCAAAGCGTAAAAACAAGCACAAGAAAATATGCTGAAACAAAAAACTCTAAAAAACAGCTTCTCCTTAAGCGGAAAAGGATTACACACGGGATTGAACCTGACTGTAACATTTTGTCCTGCAGCCGAAAACTACGGTTACAAGATTCAGCGAATCGACCTGCCAGGAGAACCTGTTATTGATGCAGTTGCTGAAAATGTTATCGACACACAGCGTGGTACTGTTCTTGGATTAGACAAAAACACCCGCGTAAGCACCGTTGAGCATGGTTTAGCTGCACTCTTTGCATTGGGAATAGACAATTGTATGATCCAGGTAAACGGTCCAGAATTCCCTATTCTGGATGGTAGCGCCATTGAATATGTAAAACAGATTGAAAGCGTAGGAATTGAAGAACAGGATGCACCAAAGGATTTCTTTGAAGTAAACGAGAAAATCGAGGTAAAAGACGAAGCGACAGGTTCTAGCATTACTATTGAACCATGCGACAAGTTCTGCATTAGTTCTACCATCTCTTTCAACTCAAAGGTACTGGCAAGTTCTACTGCCGCATTAGAAAATATGGCAGATTTCCCTGCAGAAATCGCTGCAAGCCGAACTTTTGTATTTGTACGCGAGATTGAGCCGCTATTGAATGCAGGCCTCATCAAGGGTGGAGACCTAGATAATGCCATCGTTATCTACGAAAACCAGTTACCACAGGACAAGCTGGATCGTTTAGCAGATTTGATTGGCAGCGAGCACCGTAACGCTAATGAGCTAGGTTACTTGAACCACAAGCCACTGGTGTGGGAGAACGAACCTGCGCGACATAAGTTGCTTGATATCATTGGCGACATGTCGTTGATTGGCAAACCTATCAAGGGACGTATTACCGCTCTTCGTCCAGGTCATACCATCAACAATAAGTTTGCACGCCAGATGTGTCAAATCATCAAAGGCAAATAAAAGATTATAACAAAAACATTCAAGTATATGAGCAAAATCAGTCCTTTAGCCTTTATTGACCCTGAGGCAAAAATTGGCGAGAACTGCGAAATTGGTCCGTTCTGTTTCATTGACAAGAACACCGTAATTGGAGACAACAATGTACTGATGAACAGTGTCACCATCCTTAGTGGCGCACGTATTGGTAACGGTAATACATTCTTTCCAGGAGCTGTTATTAGTGCCATTCCACAGGATTTGAAATTCCGTGGTGAGGAAACAACTGTTCAGATTGGCGACAACAATAAGATTCGTGAAAATGTAACTATCCACAGAGGTACTGCTTCAAAGGGTACAACCATTGTAGGCAGCAACAACTTGTTGATGGAGAACATGCACATTGCACACGACTGTGTTGTAGGCAATGGTTGTATCATTGGAAACTCTACCAAATTGGCAGGTGAAGTAACTATCGACGACAATGCTATTATCAGCGCTGTGGTTTTGATTCACCAGTTCTGCCGTGTAGGTGGTTATACCATGATTCAGGGTGGCTGCCGTTTCAGCAACGACATTCCTCCATTCATCATGCTAGGTCGTGAACCAGCACAGTATTCTGGTATTAACATTGTTGGATTACGCCGTCGTGGTTTCTCTAACGAACTGATTGAGAACATTCATGAAACCTACCGCATCATCTATAATCGTGGATTCAACACCCGCGAGGCATTAGAGAGAATTAAGGAAGAAATTCCTATGAGTCCTGAAATTGAGTACATTATCAATTTCATTCAGGATTCCAAAAGAGGTATTACCCGTTAAAATATAGCAACTATGGTTTACATATTTACCGTTGTTTCTGACGAAGTAGACGACTTTGCACGTGAAATAAAGATAGATGCTGATGCAAGTTTCTACGACTTCCATAAGATTATCCTTGATTCATGCAACTACACAGATGACCAGATGACCTCTTTCTTCGTTTGCGATGATACTTGGGAGAAAGAAACCGAGATTACGCTGGAAGACATGGGTAACACCGGTGCTGATGAAGATATCTATATCATGAAGGATACTCGCCTCAGCGAGTTAGTAGAAGATGAAGGTCAGCGACTGCTGTATGTCTTCGACCCAATGGCCGACCGTGTTTTCTTCATTGAACTTTCAGAAATAGAATATAGCAAGAAGCAGCCAAAAGCCGAGATTAGTCGCAAGCATGGCAATGCCCCTCAGCAGTTGATTGACTTTGACGAGTTAATGAAGAAACAACAGAATACCGCCTTGGATTTGGATGAGGACTTTTATGGCAGCGAAGACTTCGACAACGAAGAATTCGATCCTGAAGGATTTCAATTCTCTGACGGTGATCCTTTTGCAGAATAGAAATGAAGACACTAGTAGTGCTGCTGGGCCCTACTGGCGTGGGCAAGACCGAGTTGAGTCTGGATTTGGCAGAACATTTACAATGCCCTATCCTCTCGGCAGATTCAAGGCAACTTTTTGCTGAATTGAAGATTGGTACTGCCGCCCCAACCCCAGAGCAGCTACAACGTGTACAGCATTATTTTATTGGAACACTCCATCTCACAGATTATTACAGCGCTGCCCAATATGAGGCAGATGCCATCTGCGAGATGGAGCGTTTATTTACTACCCACGACACCTTACTGATGACCGGTGGCAGCATGATGTATATTGATGCTGTTTGTAAAGGGATTGACGACATACCTACCGTTGACGATGCAACACGCAAAATGGTAGTAAACATGTACGAGGAAAAAGGACTGGACTATCTGGTACAACAACTGAAAATACTAGACCCTGAATACTACGAGATTGTGGATTTAAAAAACACCAAACGCGTAATTCATGCTGTAGAAATCTGTTACACTACCGGTAAAACCTACACGTCTTTCCGTAAAGCCATAAAAAAGGAGCGTCCTTTCCGAATTCTCTATATCGGCCTGCAACGCGAGCGTGAAGAACTATTCAATCGCATCAATCAGCGCGTAGACATGATGGTAGAAGAAGGACTGATAGAGGAGGTTCGCAGCGTTTTACCATACCGTCATCAGAACTCGCTCAATACTGTAGGATATAAAGAGATTTTCGCCTATTTCGATGGAGTTTTTACCAAAGAACAGGCAATTGAAAAGATAAAGAAAAACACACGTGTCTATGCAAAGAAGCAAATGACATGGTTTAAGCACAATACAGAGATTCACTGGTTTCACCCTTCCAACAAAGAAGGAGTTATGCAATTCTTGAATCAAAGTCTAAAAGAGTAAAAGTTGCAAACTATGAAAAAACTATTGTCGTTACCTCCTAACTTAGTGGAGTGTTTCCACGATATTGAAAATGCCAGTCATGATGAATGGTTCTGCACAAGTGACCCTATCGGAAGTAAATTAGGTTCGGGTGGTGGCACCACTTGGTTATTACAAGCTTGCCACGAGAATGAGGAAAAACAAACGTCACTCATCGAGTGGTTAGGAAAGGAAAAAAGAATTCTTTTACATGCAGGAGGACAAAGTCGCCGATTACCTGGCTATGCCCCTTCTGGCAAGATACTTACTCCTGTTCCTGTATTCAGATGGAAACGAGGACAGAAGATAACACAGAATCTACTCAGTCTTCAGTTGCCACTTTATGAACAAATCATGGAAAAGGCACCTGAAGGCCTACACACTTTGATTGCCAGTGGAGATGTCTATATTCGCACAGAAAAGCCACTCCAGAATATTCCCGATGCTGACGTTGTTTGCTATGGATTATGGGTAGATCCCAGCTTAGCAAAGAACCATGGTGTATTTGTTTCTTCACGCAAAGAACCAAACAAACTGGATTTCATGCTGCAAAAACCTAGTGTAGAAGAACTGGGAAAACTAATGCAGCAAAATCTATTTCTGATGGACATTGGCATTTGGCTACTCAGTGACCGTGCCATCGAACTAATGATGAAACGTTCTATGAAAGAGAACGGAGAGATTGGCTATTACGACATGTACTCTGAGTTCGGTTTGGCATTAGGTGCACATCCTCGTATCATCGATGAAGAACTTAATCAGTTGAAAGTAGCCATACTGCCTTTATTAGGAGGAGAGTTTCACCATTACGGAACAACCAGAGAGATGATTTCATCCACCCTCGCTGTTCAGAATGTGGTCAAAGACCAGCGTGAAATCATGCAGCACAAGGTTAAGCCACATCCTGCCATGTTTGTTCAAAACGCAGATCTGCAAATAAAGCTCACTGCTGATAATTCTGAACTATGGATAGAAAACAGTTGTATAGGAAGTCAATGGAAACTCAGTAACCAGAATGTAATTACAGGAGTCCCCACAAACAATTGGGCTTTAACCGTTCCCCCTGGCGTTTGTATCGATGTTGTTCCTTTGAATGAGAATGATTTTGTTGCTCGACCTTACGGTTTCAACGATGCTTTCAAAGGCGCTTTGGATAACCAAGAGGTAATGTATCAAGGTAAGCCTGCAACCTTATGGTTCAAGCAGCGAGGCATCGATATTAACGACATTGAGGGAAACCAAGACTTACAGGCGGCACGTATCTTCCCTGTATGCAACAGCATAGAGGAACTTGGATTATTACTGAAATGGATGACCACAGAACCAGAATTAGAAGCAGGAAAACAATTATGGCTTTCTGCACAGAAGATGAGTGCTGATGAGATATCTGCCTTTGCAAACTTACGCCGCCTTACGGCACAGCGTGAAGCATTCCGCAATGCAAACTGGCCTTTATTGGCAAAGAACCATGAACGTAGCGTGTTCTATCAGGTAAATCTTGAGCAAGCAGCACAGCACTTTGCTGCATCCAACTTGCCATTACACCAGGTATTACCAGAGCACACCAATCGCATTACACGAATTAGTGACGCTATGTTCCGTGCCAGAGTTGCGACCCTAAAAGGATTAGATGGAAGTTTAGAAGAAGAGAAAGCATTCAGTCTTATGCGCGAGGGACTGGCAGAAATTGCCAATCA
>JAGHTY010000186.1 GCA_018065125.1 Candidatus Minthousia equi | reverse complement strand
GGGTATGGTTTTGAGGTAAAAGATTACTATCTAAATTCCAGATTCTATGAAAATTCCGATCAACGGTTGTATAGAATGGATAGTATTGTACAGGTAATACTTAAGGATAGTGTCGATTACATCATTCTTAATACCAGTGTTACCCTGAATGCATTCATAGCCAATTATAAGGAATGGAATCATCGTCCCCGCATATTATTCAATGATGTTCTCTTTATCGACTCTGTTGATTTGAGTTCAAGGAATTGGATGAAGGGTTTGGTAATTGAAAACACCATTTCCGAAAATATTGAATTAGCAGAGAATGTTTTGAAAAGTAAGGTGTTAGGACTGAATACAGATACTACACTGATAGGAAAAAGTATTGTTCGGGATTTGAAAGCGGCATTGCTCAATAGTTCTAATATCTTTGTTGAGGGAAAAGGTTCTACCAATGACTATTTCAGTGACGAGTTCCTAAATTCTGCAAATAAACTGCAGGTCGTTGATATTCCAATCGACCACATGAGTGCAGATGAACTGATGGGTGTTATGGATTATTATGTTCCCGAAAAAGGGTGTTCTTTCTTGAATTTACGCTTTTCATCACGTTCAAGATTGCTGACGCTGTTACCAAATTGCCCAGTTCTTTCTACTTCATCTCAGGGATTTTTCCGTCCTTCAAACATATTGCTGGGAGGTTATTTCCCATTGGAAGAGGATGCTTATCAAAAACTGGTAGATTATATAATAGATAGTGATGAAAAGGGTTGGGTAAGCCTTCCGCAAACAAAAATGACCCAGAATGCCTATCAGTTTGATTACAATTACCTAAGAAGATGGAACATTCCAGAGGAAACTTTACCCAAAGACAGTATTATCTATCATAAACCTTTTTTATCTGATTATACACTACTTATATTTGTTCTGATTGGCGTGCTTTTGTTTATCTTACAGCAAGTTGTAAGCGAGATTGCTATGGGTTTGATGAAAAGCAGAACCCGCAAGCGTCAGGCAGAGAAAATTGAAAATGAGCAGCGAAAGCTGATGCTTTCACTTTCAGGAGCAAAAGGTGCTGTCTGGAGTTATGAAAAAGGCATATTTAAATTAGATGAAAACTTGCAGAAAATGCTTGGGGTTTCTTCTGCCAATCTTCCGTTACAGAATTTATATCAGTTGATACACCCTGAAGACAGAGATACTTTCAAGAACACCTTGAACGATACGGATGACATTTGTACATTGCTTTACCGCATCATGTTCTATGATGGTAGGTATCACTGGGTACAGGTTCATACAAAAGGCGTGAAGAGCACATCGTTTCTTGAAGCCAAAAGTTCGGGTATCTTGTTTGATTATCAGCAGCAGAAAGAGCATGAATATGCCTTGATTCATTCTCAGAAAATGGCAGAGAAGGCAGAACTAAAGCAGGCGTTTCTTGCCAACATGAGTCATGAAATCCGAAACCCATTAAATACGATTGTTGGTTTCAGTAACTTGCTGAGCAGTGCAGAAGCCGAATACTTGCCTCGTGAAGTTAGAGAGGAGTATATGGAGGTTATCGTGAGCAATAGTAAACTGCTTGAAAAGTTGTTGGATGGCATCATGGATATTTCTTCCATCCAAACGGGTGCAATGGATTTTACACTTAATGCATATCCTGTTGAAAGGCTAGTGCGCGAGATTTACCAAGCCTATTCTGTTGTTGTGAATAAGGAGATTGAGTTCCGTGTGAATTATGCTCCTGAAAAAATGTGGGTGAACGTAGATAAGTTGCGCTATACGCAGGTGATGGATAATTTCCTGAGTAACTCAAATAAATTCACCACACAGGGTTTTATTGAGATTGGCAGTCGTTATGATGAAGCAAGAAACGAGGTTCATATTTATGTAAAAGATACCGGAAAAGGCATCTCACAGGAACATATTGATAAAATTTTCGACCGCTTTTACAAGTGTGAGGAAAATGCTGTGGGAACAGGTCTTGGTCTTCCTTTGTGCAAGTTGATTGCAGAAAAGTTGAATGGTAGGATTGAAGTAGTTTCACATGTAGGGCAAGGAAGTATCTTTACCTTGGTGCTACCTTGTGTAAGAAAGGAGGATGCCAATGCTTAGGAAAATTTTAAGCCGATTGATAGCACTGTTGCTGCTTCTTTTGTTTTATGCCTGTTCTGGGAAAACGCCATGCAAAGTGGTGATGCTTTATTCGTTTGACGAACACGACAAGGGTTATGGCCATACGCGCCAGAAGATTGTGAAAGCACTGGAGGAAAAAGGTTTCCAGGTTGATTTCCGTGAGGTTTATCTTCGATATGGACATGCCACACAGCGAATGGTAGCCAAGACTCTAGAAGATAGTTTGAATAGTTTGAAGAAATGGAATCCTGATTTGATACTGGTAAAGGGCGATCAAGCTCTTGATGAGATGCTTCGTTCCTACAACGAACTAACGCTTTCCAAGCCGGTGCTTTTCCATGGCGTACATTTCCTTGATGAAGTTCAGATGGCAAGTCGCTCTAATGTCAGTGGCTATTGGGATGCACCAGATTTTTGGCAGAATCTAAAGATGATACCTCAGTTGCTAGGTGAAAATGTGGTGATAGATGTAAACTATTCAAAAACGGAATTGGGAAAGATTCGCCATAAGCGCTTGATGGAATCCTTGCGTGGAAGAAATGTTGAGATCATGCAACAGGAATTGCTGCTAGGTGATGTTCAGGATTCTGCCTACATTGACGAAAGTGTTATTCGATTCAGTGCTCAACCCGAGGTGCGACTAAATATGGTTGCCATTCCTAATATGACTTGTCAGGGTTTGCTGCGCTTTATCAGCAATCGTTCTTCTGGTCATGATAAGTCATTTCTTATCAGTAAGTTTGAATACTCTACACACATTGTGGCAAGCTATTACCAGATTCCAATCTTCAGTGCAGTGAACGATGGTTTCATGGATGACATGGGTGTAGTGGGTGGTTATTTTGCTAATGAAGATACCGAAATAGATGAAATATCTAGTTTGGCTGCTCAGGTATTGAACGATGGTAACATGTCGCACAAAATCTTCCATTCGCAGAAACAATATAATTTTGACTACAATCTGCTAGAGCAGTACAACATTGATCAGTCGCTGTTGCCACAAGGCTCCTTGGTAGTCAATGTGCCTTTCTATCACCGTCATAAAGTTTTTATCTGGGTACTTTCCGGAGTTGCTGTTTTGTTACTTTTGTTTGGCATGTATTATCTTGGTTTTGTAAGAAGGCAGGCAATAAAAGAGGTGGAGATGGCCAGATTGCAGCAAAAGAGTATTGATTCTATTCTTAATTCACTAGAGCAGAGTTCGGTATTTACTTGTGATATTACTGCTGATAATGTACTTCATCTTGCTTCTTCACATCGTAGCATCACAGGATGGGATAAGGATGAGTTTACCTTCGTTGAGTTGATGGAGCATGTCTATTGGCAAGATATTGAAATGCTGCAGGATAGGCTTCATCATATCTTCGAGGAAGAACCAACTCCTTTGGAATTCCGTTTTATGATAAAGGGCGAGAGTGTATGGTTTTCTTTCAACTATTCTGTTGTTTCTGTAGGAAATGCTAGTATGATATGCGGTATCTGTGAGAACATTCAAGAGCGAAAGGAACAGGAACAGGCTTATGTAAATGCCAAGAAAGTGGCAGAGGAAGCAGAAAACAAACAATCGTTCCTTGAGAATCTAAACCATGAAATCCGCACGCCACTGAATGCCATCGTGGGATTAAGTGATGTAATCTGCAATGATGATGGCACACTTGATAAAGAAACAAAGGCGCAGTATGTTGACACTATCAACAAGAACAACGAGGCACTGCTGCAACTAATCAGCAATATTCTTGAGATTTCACGTATCGATTCAGGTTACTCAAAAATGGATTTACAACGTGTAAATATGCTTGATTTCCTCAATGAGTTAGAGGGTAACGAAAAAGGTGGCATAAATCCTCGCCTGAAGTTCTTTGTGCTAAAAGAGGGTGTGGAAAATATCTATATTAATGTAGATAAGGAACGTCTTGCACAGGCATTGCACCATTTGATCAGTAATGCCAACAAGTTCACCAAGAAGGGTTATATTGCCATAAACTGTTGGGTGGATAGTTTTACTAAGGAAATTGGTATTGCTGTTGAAGATTCAGGTTGTGGCATTGAGCAAAAGCAGTTAAAGGCAATTTTTAACCGTTTCTATAAAACCGACGACTTCAGTCGTGGTACTGGTTTGGGACTTTCTATTTGTGATGCCATTGTATCCAAGTTGAATGGTAGGATGATGGTTGCTTCTAAAATCAATAAAGGCAGCACCTTTACTATTGTGCTGCCTTTAGGTTAGTTTTGTCGCTGCGTGCTCTGGTTCAAAAACACAGAGTTGCAGAGTTTATTATTAGTTTACTTCAAGTATTCGTTGAAATCAGTCAAACGCATGTCACCCTTGCGCAGGAATGTTTCGTGGAATGAAAGTGCTGCTGCCATGCTGTGGCAGGTGTGGCCCTTTGCAGAAATCTTCAGGTAATCCCACAACAACTGCTTGTAATCTGGGTGAGCACAGTTCTCGATGATTGTCTTTGCACGCTCGATAGGAGACTTGCCACGCAAGTCGGCAATACCATTCTCGGTGATGACAATGTTAACATCATGCTCAGTGTGATCTGCATGAGAAACCATAGGAACAATAGAACTGATCATACCATTCTTTGCTACAGATGGGCAAGTAAAGATACTGATGTATGCGTTGCGGGTAAAGTCGCCCGAACCACCAATACCATTCATCATCTTGGTACCACAGATCTGAGTAGAGTTGATGTGGCCATAAAGGTCTGCCTCTATAGCTGTGTTGATAGAGATGATACCCAGTCGGCGAACAACCTCAGGGCTGTTAGAGATTTCACTTGGACGAAGAACCAACTTGTCGCGGAAGAAGTCAATATCATCGTAGATACCCTTCAGACAGTCGTTGGTAACGGTCAGTGAACAGGTACTACCAAACTTAACACGACCCTGGCGAATCAGATCAACAACTGCATCCTGCAGCACCTCGGTGTACATTTCAAAGGCAGGAATTGTCTTGTCGCGACCCAGTGCACCTAATACAGCATTGGCAATGTTGCCTACACCACTCTGTAAAGGCAGGAATGAAGAAGGGATGATGCCACGCTTCATGTCGTTTGCCAGGAAGTCTGCAACATTCTGGCCAATCTTGTCGGTAATAGGATCTGGAGCTGTAAATGCACGTGCCTCGTCAGGAATATTGCACTCAACAATACCAACAACCTTGTTTACATCTACCTGAACGTATGGCAAACCAATCCTGTCACTTGCATGATTGATAGGAATAACGGTACGTGCTGGTGGATCCAATGGTTCATAAACATCGTGCAGACCGATACTGTTGGTGCTGTGGAAGTGGTTTACCTCGATGATGATCTTGTCTGCCATGCGTGCTACAGTTGGAGCAATACCACCAGCAGCAGTCAAGTATGCCTTGCCATCAGGAGTAAATTCGCAGCACTCCAGGATAGCAACGTCAACCTTACCCATGAAGCCATAGCGAAGTTCCTGTGCCATCTGTGACAAGTGAATGTCATTATAGGCAATCTCGCCAGCGTTTACACGCTTTCTGAATTCTGGGTTTGTAGTATAAGGTGCACGGTAGCGGATGGCGCCACAAGCGGCCAATAAACCATCGGTAGAGATACCTGTTGATGCTCCGGTGAAAATTCCGATTTGGAAAGGACGACCAGCAGCGTGTTCAGCTTCTGCAATCTTGGCAACCTCGGCAGTTACTGCCTTTGGAGTACCAGCAGGGGTAAATCCGCTCAAACCAATGTTATAGCCGTCTTTAATAAATTGTGCAGCTTCTGCTGCTGTAAGTTTAGTAAATTCCATAGCTATTAAGCAATATTTAATTGTGTTTCAACGTGCAAAGTTAAAGGAAATTTTTCTTTCTGCCAAATCATTGTAAAGGGTTTGCAGGATGGCTTTTCCTTTTTTTTCTAAAAGCAGTTGTACATCCTTGCTATTTGCTGTTTCTTTCTCCTTTACTATCTGATTTGCAGTGTTGTCGTAAGTAATGCATCCTGTGCTGTCGACCACCATGAATCCGTCGTTGTAGCAGCAGAATATGGTTGGGTTTTTATAGTTGCCAGAAAGCACATTTCTGCTAAATGTAAATCCGTTTATTGGCAGTTTCATTTGCGCCAGCAGCGTTGCTGCCAGGTCGCTTTGATTCATTAGTTTTTCTACCACTTTTGGTTGTTTCACGGCACCGCCTATCCAAAGCATGGGGCAGTGAAAGTATTCATTGTAGGAAAGATCCTTTCCCTCGGGACGACAACTATGATCGGGGGTGATGATTACCAGCAGATTGTCCCATTGTGGTGATTGTTTAAGTTTGGCAATGAACTCACCCAGGCAATGGTCGGTAAAGGCAAAGGCATTCTCTTGCTTTTCCGGAAGACGCTGATAGGGAACCTCCCATGGTTCGTGACTGCTCAGTGTCAGGAAGGCAGTGTGCCAGGGTTTGCTAGCAGGTTGTTGCATAACATGGTTAAGCAGCCATTCAAAGGTAACGTCATCGTTCACACCCCATGGATTCTTGCGCTCTGCATTGCTGAAGTCATCCATCCATTGCAGGTGTTGGTATCCAGTTCCCAATAGGTAGCTCTTCATGTTGGTAAAGTTGATGTCTCCACCATAAAGAAACGTATTCTCATAACCTTCTGCCTTCAGTTTTTGTGCGATGGATGGCAATGTACGACTGATGTTTGGTAGTTTCATTACCGAAAGGTTAGGGCAACCTAAATACCCGCTGTACAAGCAGATGGTTCCACGGTCGGTGCGGTAGCTGTTGCAGTAATAGTTGCTGAAATATACTCCCTCGTTTTTCAGGTTTTCAAAATTGGGGACAACTACGCCTGTTGGCTTTTGTCCATTGTCCGTTGTCAAAAAGTGTCCAAATCCTTCCCATTCTATCAGTAGGATATTTGGGCGGGTTGTATTAAGTAGGGTATCGCTGATTTGCGTATCTGTATCATAGATACCTTGCATGATCAGTGTCCTTTCTTCCTCGGACATAAAGCGATACATCTGTTCAAAATCTTCGTTCTTTCCCAGTGAGTAGAGCAGTGAGAAACAAGGATTTACTGCAGCATGGTTCATAAACTGGTTGTCGCAGTAATATGCCTTTCCTACGTTGGCGGTAGATTCGTCGATTCCACCCCTGATACCCACGAACATCATTCCTGCTATAGGTACAAATGCCACGCTCTTCCATTTTTTTACAACAGGTGCAAACTGTTGTGGGGTAAGGCGGTAAAGCGGGTAACCTATTGCTATACCTATTATAATTATAAGAAGGATACGCAGAAGAATGTACCCCATGCTCACGCTTGCCATGGCTTCTGAGGGCGAATCCAGGTAGGTAAAGATGCTGGCATCCAGTTTGAACTGCCAAAAAGGGTAGAGCGATGCATCTGCCACCAAAATCAAAGAAATGAGAAAGGAGATGAATCCCAGATAGGGTAGCAACCATTTCCTGAATTTCAGAGTAGGGATGAAGATGCTGGTAATTAATAACAGCAGTGGTATGATGGCCAGATAACCTGTGATAGAGATGTCCAATCCCCATCCGTGGTAGATTGTCTGAAGATATTGGGTAAGGAAAACGGTTGCTTCGCCTTGGTTGCATAGCACGAAAATGCAGCGAGCCACGCTAAAGATCAGTATCAGCCAAAGGTAGAATACTGCTAGGTAAAGCAATCTTTTCTTCATATGTAGGCATTATTTTCTGCCAAAATCGGCAGGTACCTCTCCCCAGCGTTCTGTTTCCCATTTTAGTATAGGGGTGCTGTAGGTATGGGTTTTCAGCCAGTTTTCGGCACGTTCTATAATCTTGAACAGTTCTTCGGTCGTGGCATTGCGTTCCAATTGGGTTTTGCATTTTTTCTGCCTCACCCATGCAATGGCGTTTCGGCTGTCGCTATAGATGGTCATCTGTAGGTTCTTCTGCTTTAGCAGTGCCAGTGCGTGCACTATTGCCAGAAACTCGCCAATGTTATTTGTTCCGTGAATAGGGCCAAAGTGAAAGATCTCCTGTCCTGTCTTTAGGTAGATGCCGCGGTATTCCATAGGACCTGGATTTCCGCTGCAGGCAGCATCCACTGCCAGTGCTTCGGCAGTAACCTCCATGGGAAGTGGCAGTACTGTATCTGTTCGGTAACTAGGTACGTCCTGCACTTCATCAAATGTCTGTTGACCGTTGTCTGTTGTCTGTTGTCTGTTCGGCTTCTTGACGTAGTCAAAAGGGCTACTATAATACGCCTCTTTTGCTTCTTCTTCGGTATTGAACGACTTGTAGATTGCTCCGGCAAAGTTCTTTACTTGCTGCAAGCACTCGTCCCATGAGGCATACACCCCTGGGGTTACGCCGTGCCACACAACATAGTATTTTTGCTTACCCATGCTTACATACGCTCAGGAACCTCGATACCCAGCAACCCCATACCTAACTGAATGATCTTTGCCACGTTGGCAGAAAGAACCAGACGGAAGATTTTCTTCTGCTCGTCTTCCTCGCGCAGGATGCTGAAGTCGTGATAGAATTGGTTGTATTCCTTTACCAAGTCGTAGCAGTAGTTGGCAATGGTACTAGGACTATAGTCGTTTCCTGCAGCCTTTACTGCAGCGGCAAACTCTGATACCAACTGAATCAAGCACTCTTCCTTTTCGCTCAGTTCTACGCTGGCAGGCAGTGTGGCAGGGATGGCAATGTTTGCCTCGGCTGCCTTACGCAATACACTCTTGATTCGTGCGTAGGTATATTGGATGAATGGACCTGTATTACCGTTAAAGTCGATACTCTCTTCTGGGTTGAACAGCATATTCTTGCGTGGATCCACCTTCAGGATGAAGTATTTCAGTGCGCCAAGGCCTACAACACGGGCAATTTCCTTTGCCTCTTCCTCGGTAATGTCTGCCAGCTTGCTGATCTTGTCGGCACTCATCTGACGTGCATCGCCAATCATCTTTTCAATCAGGTCATCGGCATCTACCACGGTACCTTCACGGCTCTTCATCTTTCCGTTAGGCAGTTCCACCATTCCGTATGAGAAGTGTACCAGGCCTTTGCCCCATTCAAATCCCAGCTTGTCAAGCAGGATAGAGAGCACCTGGAAGTGATAGTTCTGCTCATTACCTACCACATAGATCATTTTGTTGATAGGATAATCCTGGAAACGAAGCTTGGCGGTACCGATGTCTTGTGTCATGTAAACCGATGTGCCATCGCCACGCAGCAGCAGCTTATGGTCAAGTCCCTCTGCAGTAAGGTCGGCCCATACCGAGTTGTCGTCCTTGCGGTAGAAGAAACCCTTGTCAAGTCCCTCCTGCACCTTGTCCTTGCCTTCCAGATAGGTATTTGATTCGTAGTAGATCTTGTCGAATGTAACGCCTAGTGCCTTGTATGTCTCGTCGAAACCTGCATATACCCAGTCGTTCATCTTCTTCCACAGCGCACGCACTTCTGGGTCGTTCTGTTCCCACTTAACCAGCATGTCGTGTGCCTCCTTCATCAGAGGTGATTCCTTTTCTGCCTTAGCCTTTGCATCTTCCTCGTTCATTCCCTCCTGCATGTACTGTGCCATCAGTTCCTTTACCTCGGCACGGTAGTGCTTGTCGAATGCTACGTAGTAATCGCCAATCAGGTGGTCGCCTTTCTTTCCAGAGTTTTCAGGAGTTTCGCCATTGCCATACTTCAGCCATGCCAGCATTGACTTGCAGATGTGAATGCCTCGGTCGTTCACAATGTTTGTCTTTACCACCTTGTTGCCATTTGCTGCAATGATGTTTGCCAATGACACACCCAGCAGGTTGTTACGCACATGTCCCAGATGCAGTGGCTTGTTGGTGTTTGGTGAAGAGTACTCAATCATTACCAGTGGCGAGTTGTCATCGGCCTTGGTAATGCCGTATGCATTGTTTGCGTGTATGCTGTTCAGCAGTTCCACCCATGCCGATGAGGCGATGGTAAGGTTAAGGAATCCCTTGATTACGTTGAACTTGCTGATAACCGAAGAGTTTTCTGTTAGGTAGTTACCAATTTCCTGTGCAGTATCTTCAGGTTTCTTGCGCGACATTTTCAGGAAAGGGAACACCACCAGTGTAAGGTGTCCTTCAAATTCCTTCTTGGTTTTTTGCAACTGTACCTGCGCAGGGGTTACTTCTGCGCCGTATAATGTCTTAATGGCAAGCACCACGTCTTGCGTTAGTTTTTCTTCAATATTCATTTTGATATAAAATTTTCTGCAAAGTTACAGCATGGCGAGCGGAATACAAAATAAAAGGCAAAAAAACAACATCGTTACTGCTCTGTGCCGGAGCAATGTGTGCCGCTTTTCTTATCCTTCCGTTGGTGTTAACTTATGCTTGGCGCCTATCATAAGTTATAACTACCTTCGGCGATAAGTAATGGCGTTTTTTAAAAAAAGAATGAGCTCGGTATTGCCGAACTCATTCATTCTTTTATGTGAAGTTTAGATTAAGCTTCAACAGCGTCTGCCAACTCAGCGCCAACCTTGAACTTAGCAACCTTCTTAGCAGCAATCTTAATAGCCTGCTTGGTAGCTGGGTTAACACCAGTTCTTTCAGCTCTTTCAGATACAGCGAATGTACCGAAACCAACCAATACTACCTTATCACCTGCCTTCAGGGCATCTGTAACACAACCAGTGAAAGCATCCAGTGCCTTCTTAGCGTCGGCCTTAGTAAGACCAGCCTTCTCTGCCATTGCAGAAATCAATTCAGCTTTGTTCATAATAATTTGTATTTAAAGTTTCTAAGAAATCAATTTCGTGACAAATATAATGTAACTTATTCATATTCCAAACAAAAAGTCGAAAATTTTAACATAAACCTATAAAAATAGTAATAGAGACGTGTTTTTTTTGCTAAAAAACAGAATAAATTCGTAATTTTGCACCAACTAAACTTTAAAGGTTTAAAAGTTTTTCATGCCTCTTCATACAAGGCAAAACCAAGTTTTTATTATGAATAATTTACCTAAAATAACTAAGCATCTGCTTATCATCAACGTGCTGTTTTACCTAGCAGCCCTGGCACTGCAAACCAGGGGGGTGAACCTGAACGATTATCTGGGCTTGCATTTTATCTATGCATCGGATTTTATGCCTTACCAGTTGCTTACCTATATGTTTATGCATGCCAGCTTTACGCACCTGCTTTTTAACATGTTGGCGGTGTTTATGTTTGGTCGAATCATAGAGATGTCGTGGGGTGCCAAGCGATACCTTATATACTATCTCGTGTGCGGTGTAGGAGCAGGCGTGATACAGGAATTGGCACAGCTGGCAGATTACTATGCCACACACATGAATCAGTACGATCAGGTAAATATAGGCACGGAGATTATCTCGATGGATGCCTACTTGAACCTTTGGAATACCGTAGGAGCATCAGGTGCCGTATATGGCGTGCTGCTGGCATTTGGCCTTTGCTATCCTGACGAGCGCATGTTCATTTTCCCAATACCATTCCCTATCAAGGCAAAGTTCTTTGTGATGATTTATGCCGTGATAGAACTGTTCTTGGGATTGCAGAGTGGTGGCGATGGTGTGGCGCACTTTGCACATCTGGGAGGTATGCTGGTTGGATTCCTGCTGATAGTGTACTGGAGTAGCAAAAGTAGTTTCTTTTCAAGTGGTTATGTTGGGAAGATAAGGGCGATGTTTACGCGAAAAAAGCCAGAAAAGAAGCCTAAGATGACGGTAAACTACGCGGGTTTTGACCCCGATAAGCAATACAATGCTCGCCGCAAGGAAGACCAGGATGAGGTAGACAGAATTCTAGACAAGTTGAAGAAATCCGGCTATCAAAGTCTTACGGTTGATGAAAAAAAGAAACTTTTTGAAGCGTCAAGTAAGTGAAAAAAGCCATAAAATACATTCACTTGTATGTGGTAACAGCACTGAATGTTGCAGTGGTAATAGTGCTGCTGCTATGTGCATTCAGTTACCTGTTCGACCCCATAAGGCATCCGATACTGGCTGTAATGGGGTTAGGTTTTTTCATTGCCTATATTGTAAATCTTTTTTTTATTCCATACTGGTTGGTGTTCAAGCGAAAGATGACGTTGATCAGTGTGATGGCCATGGTTATCTGTCTGCCAAAAGCGTGCGACTATTGCCCAGTACACTTTAAGCCAAGCACATTCAAGAACTGCATAAAAGTGTTGAGTTACAATGTGATGTGCTATAACATGAGCGAGCAGAAAGACAAAGGCGTAAATAATCCCATAGTGAACTATATATTAGGCAGTGAAGCCGATATAGTGTGCATTCAGGAGGGGCGTGCGCAAGACCCTCTGAATGAGGAAAAACTAAAGGAAATTTACCATCCTAAATACCCTTATTATGCCGCTGTTGAACTAGGAGAAGGCATCGACAGATTGGTGTGTATGAGCAAGTTTCCCATCCTGTCGTATGAACGGTTAAACTATGAAAGCATTGGCAACGGAAGCATGGCTTGTCGCCTGCTGATAGAAGGGGATACTGTACTTTTAGTGAATAATCACTTTGAAAGTAACAAGCTGAAAAACGAAGACAAGGAGATGTATGCACAGATGCTGCATCATCCCAAGACAAAGGATATCAAGAAAAACTCGAAACTGCTGCTGGGAAAATTGAGTGAAGCCAGTGCACTACGTGCCCCACAAGGTGATTTCGTGGCAGATTATATAAGCGGCAGCAAGAACGTAATCCTGTGTGGAGACTTTAACGACATTATTCTTTCACATACTCACCATGTACTTTCAAAGCAACTGAACGATGCCTTTGCACAGGCAGGTTGCGGATTGGGAAATTCGTATAACCGAAATGGTTTTTACTTCAGGATTGACCACATTATGGCCAGCAAAAACTGGAATGTAGAATACTGCGAAGTTGACAACTCAATTTCAGTTTCTGACCACTATCCAGTGTTCTGTTACCTCCAAAAACAGCAAAAAGATTAAAAATAGGGGCACTTACACCTAAATTATTAAAGAAAAACATAGCAATGTGCAAAAAAATCCTTATCTTTGCGCCCCTGTAACGAGTATAAAATAAATAATAATAAATAAAAATTAAGTCA
>JAGHTY010000136.1 GCA_018065125.1 Candidatus Minthousia equi | reverse complement strand
CAGTGTTATCTTCCTCATCAACTGAAAAAATCTCAAATTTTACAAGCATGTACACACGACTCTGCACCTGCAATGTCTTGCTATAGGTTCCCTTGAATCGTTCAATGAAATCCTTGGTTTCCTGAATCATCTTCTGCTGTTCCTCATATTGCTTCTGCTGCTGAGCTCTGCGCTCCTTTCGTAATTCTAAATACTGACTATAAGATGCCTTGTAATCATAAATACGACCCATGGTTACCTCTATGGTACGGGTAGTAATGCTATCCACAAATTTTCTGTCGTGACTAATCACAACAACAGCCTTGCTGCTTTCGCGAATAAAATCCTCTAGCCACTGAATACTATCAATGTCCAGGTGATTGGTAGGTTCATCCAGCAATAACACATCGGGATCACGCAACAACAATTTTGCCAATTCTATACGCATACGCCATCCACCACTGAACTCACTTGTTGGACGGTCAAAATCCGTACGCTCAAAACCCAAACCTAAAAGTGTCTTTTCAACATCTTCCTCAAAATGGGTCATATCAATGGCATAGAACTTCTCACTCAGTGCACTTACCTTTTCTATCAGTTCCATGTACTCGTCACTTTCGTAATCGGTACGGGTAGCCAACTGGTTATTCAGTTCATCTATCTCTTTTTCTGTTTCCTTGAGATAGGCAAATACCTGAGCTGTTTCTTCAAATACCGTACGGCCATCTTCGGTCATGAGATGCTGTGGAAGATAGGCTATCACACAATCCTTCGGAGCAGACACACTACCTCGGGTAGGCTGTCTTACACCTGCCAATATCTTAAGCAACGTACTCTTTCCTGCACCATTCTTACCCATCAGGGCAATACGGTCTTTTTCATTTATCTGAAAGGAGATACCACTGAACAAAGTTGTTCCTCCAAATTCAACGGCAAGATTTTCTACTGTAATCATATATTTCTTTTTTTGACTACGGACAACGGACAATAGACAACGGACTAGCGCTTCGCACTTTTTATCCGCATGGCAGACTGTTGTCTGTAGTCGGTTGTCTGTAGTCCATTTAATCAATTACAATTGATTAATCAACTTTCATCACATATGTCTTTCCTGTAGCACTATACTCTGGAGCGTATGCACATTGTGCCTTAACCAAACCACTGCGGTAAGTACCTTCACGGTCAACATAATACTCTGTTTCAAAGACGTGCTTTCCCTTAGAAAGCATATCAATGCAATACAATGTATTGGTGTCGCGAGTACTTGTATAGTATCCCCAACGGTAAGAACTCGTCTGATTAACAGGTTCCAGACAAGCAGCACGATAATCGGTTACCTGAACAAAATCCAGATCACGACTAGCTGTTAGGGTGATACGAACTTTTACCTTGTCGCCCACCTTTGGTGCTTCCTTACCATTATAGATTATCTCACGCTTAACCTGCAGATACTCTCCATTTTGTTCAACATCATCCACCTGCTGCATGTATTGAGCAAAGATAGCACCCCAGCTTGTACCGTCATTCTTCTTATCGGCTGTGAAAGATTTAGGTTGGGTGGTTACAGGAACCTGTACCTTTATATAACCTAAACCAGAGATGTTTTCTTCAACAGGATTAATCTGTTTACCATCCACCAGCAAGCGAGTAGGTTGCTGATTCTCCTGCAAAACATTCTGTCCACGGAGGAATGCATAAACCGCATTGGCACTATTCAGTGTGGTGAGCCAATATTGCGTACGCTTTTCTTGCAATAACCATCGTTGCATTTCGGTAATTGTCTGTTTGTCGGCAGGCGTAACATCCTGCAATGCCTCAATGGCTGCTACCTGTGCAGGAATCTTATAATCCAGCCAGCTGTAACCGGCACGGCGACTATCATAGTAACGACCCATCTCATCTGTATAGACAGTATATTGCTTCAAGCTCTCGGCCAAATCGGCAGCCATCTTCTCCTCTCCCATGTGCTGCATTACAACTGCAGAAATGGCACGTTGATAGATGGAATATCCACCATTATCCTTTTTCAGTTCCTTGATGAGTTTCTTGGATTCCTTCCTGAACTTATCGGCTGGCTGACGACCATCCAAAGAGCAAAGGTACAGATACTGCAAACTACTGCTACCCTCTTTCTCAATATACTTGAAGGCACGATCCAGCATATCTCTGGTTTCGTTCTGTTTACCAATCATAGCATTGAGTCGAACCAACTGTTCCATAATGCTTTCAGTAATATAAACATTACCCTTCATTCCATGGAACCATGCCCAAGAACCATCTGCATTTTGTGTCTCTTTCAGTTTCTTCAGTGTTTCGGTCTTAAGTTGTGACATCTTCTCATTATCACTTAACTCCAACAGCATCTGTCTCTGTTGTGTCTCAACATCGGCAGTTACCATCCATGGAGTTTCTTCGAGAGCAGCATTCTTCAGTTCCTGGTTTCGTTTGAGCTGTGAAGTATTGCTTGCCTGATCTTCCTCGTCTCTCCACTTTTCAATTACAGGTCGAATGGATGGAGAAGAATTCAAAATCCAGCTACACAACTTTTGTGAATAATAAGCAACTGCAAGCGTAATGGCACTCTCATCAGCAGGCTTTGCATAGGTGTGCAATGCCTGAAGCATCATCCACGATGGGTTCTGGGTGTACTCTACTGTAAGGGTTTTATCTGAAGACTTCAATGGGAAGAGCTTGCTAATATCCAATTTCAAAGTTCCTGGAGTATGCTGACTAAATGAAAGGGTATTCATTACTGGAACCTTTCGAGGAAGAACTGCCAACATGTGCTGTTCGCCATCACTCACATTTCCTGCCTGTGCAATGATGCGGCAAATAGGTTGAACAGGGTCTTTATCAGAAGGTGTCCACTCAAAGGTAACAGGAACTGTTTTTCCTTTTTCTGCAGAGAAAGAAACTTGCTTACGATAAACAACTTTCTCTGTTTCTGGGTCAATCAACAGCATATTAGCCGTTCCCTTCAAATTCTTCTCACTGGTATTGAAGATGCGAGCAGTAATAGTAGCCTTATCACCTACCCTGATGAAACGAGGCATGTTTGGCTGAACCATCAACTCTTTGCGGGCAATGATTTCATCTTCCTTAAAGCCCACATACATGTCCTTGGTGTGAGCTAAACCCAGGAATCTCCATGAGGTGATACTTTCTGGAAGTGTGAATTGCATGATTACATTACCTTCCTCATCGGTGTTCAAGGCAGGGAAGAAAAATGCCGATTCACTAAGATTTTCACGAATAGGCATTGCTGCCAAAGCTTTATCTTCGTCGGATTCATATTCCTCCGGATTCTCCGTTGCTTCGTTAGAATTTAGCACTACTGCCTCTTCAAGTACTGCGTTATCAGCAGTTACCGACTCCTTTGCCATAAGCATTGGCATAGCTCTGCCGCTTGCACGGGTGGTGGCATAACCCACCACCATCATATCGTCAGGATAGTCAAGATAGTCAGAAAGAAGAGATGAACCTAGTCGCAAAGAACTATACCGTTTGGATGGAATAATGTAATCCTTCAGTTTTTCATTCAAATTTCCATGGATATAACTTGGATACAAATACATCGTTGAACCAAAAGGTATATTTCGGTAATAGAATCTAGGCATGAACATTAAGTGATGCTTTGAATAAATATGATCAAGGGCTGCATCATACATAGTGGCCATGAGTTGTGCATTGGCAGGAGTGCCATCTGCATGGGTCACTTTCATTGTCCATTGTTCTTTCTGACCAGGGATAAGATGATCTCGGAACGTGCTCCAACTTAACGTCAACTTCTTCTCAGATGAAACATAAGGAAGTTCAACTGTGTGCGTGTAGCATTTGTCGTTCTTGTACCATGCATACTGAACCTTGATGCCATCGCCATATTCGGGCTTGTAAATAAATTCACGGGTATTGATTTCATTGTTCAAATCCATGATTCCCTTTTCAATGACCTTGTCGGTAGAAAGAATCTGGTAGATAACATGTGTATCCTGGTTTGAACCAATCTGTATGATTACAGGTTTTTCCTCGGAAAGCGAGGTTCCTCTCTGTACAAACCAATCATCTGTTTTAACACATGGACGTTTGGCATCAATCTCATATAAGATGAACGAGGTAACCAATGAATCCTGCAAGCAATACGAGCGTAATTCATATCTGCCTGCCTCAATTGGTTCTTTTGTTGGCAACAGAATTCGGTTACTTGTATCACCATTCTTATACAGATAGCTAACAATCTGTGCATCAACCACCTGATAGGCATAGTTACGTGCCACTACCTGAAGCTTATCCAAATCGTCACGGGTAACAAAACGCTCGTGCTCTAGATTATGGCTCAGCTTTACCTTACTTTTTACAACTGTTATGTTATCTGATGCCTGATGACTTTCGCCTGCAATATCCGTTACCTTGGCTGTATAGCTGTAATAAGCTCTTTGGTAATCGCTAGGTGTTTTCAAATCAAAGCTAAACACACCATCCTCATTGGTAGTGAGGTTGAGTGTATCTTTTTCCATCTTCTCATCGCGATAAGTGTATTGCGATTTGTAATATTGCAGATACAAATTTACCTGTGCATTCTGCACCGGTTCATCCATGAGTGTTCGTACCTTTCCTGTAATGGTAAGGGTGTCACCCAAGTGATAGATTTCCTTATATGGGTCGAAATCAACAGTGAAAGTAGGACGTTTGTATTCCTCAACCTTTATCTGGCAGCTTACACTCCGTGTGCTGATGGTGAATGTGCCATTAACCAGTTTCGTTGGCAACACAAAATCGCCCGAGAAAGTACCAAATTCATCACATTTAGCCGAGATAGCAGCAATCTCTTTACCCTGTGCATTACGAAGGGTTAAGTCAAAGGTGCTGTTGGCCTTAACTTTATCTGCCTCGCCTCGGAAAGCTGAATAGCTAATTCCCGAAACATGGATGGTTTGACCTGGGCGATAAAGGTTACGGTCGGTGAACAGAGCCACCCTGTCGCTAGCTGAAGGGTGCTCAACATTTGGTCTATACAGGTTGTTGCTCATCGATGGGAAAGCCTGATCGTCATCTGTATAAACAAAGAATTCACCTGTTGACTTGCTCTTCTTTTCATTGTATGGAATCAATGCCTCACCCTTTTCATTGCAATCGTAAACCTTTCCTGAATTGGTAACTTTTACTTTTGCATTTGGTATTGGCAAACCGCTGTTAGCATCTACTGCCACCAAGCGAATCTTGTCTTCGGGCGATGTGAGAATTACGCCACGAACATTGCTCACAAACAGCAATGAATATCTTATATCCTTGACTTTCTTTGGATTTGAAATCTGAATCAGGTACACACCCACAGGTAGATTTGCCAATGAAAGCGTATCATGATAATGCTGATATTGCTTTTCTTCCTTCAGCTTGTAAACTTTGCCATATTGTGGCTGATTTACTACATTCTGCTTCCCAACTTTGTAAAGCAAACCTTTATAATCTTCGGCATCGTGTAGGCGAATGTCATCCAAATTCTCGGCAGGACAATTCAGCTTACTCACCTGCAAGTTTACCTGCTGCATATTTCTATGCTCAAGTATGATGCGAACAGAATCGGCAGAAGTATAGATGTTTTTCTTAATTTCAATATTCAGATAACCCGCTATCAATTCCTGCTTGCTTTGGCGCAAGATATTGGTTCGCTTGTAACTGCTCCACTTTTTGATGGCATTGTCGAGCAATTCAATACGTTTGCCAAGGGTGATACCATTGATGGGGTACCTATCGGAAGTTCCTTCGAGCAGTTTATCACGCTCTATGGCAATCTCTGCTCCTACAGCACAGTTACCGTAAAGCGTTTCCAGCGAATCAAGCATTGCCAATTGCTGTTCGGTTGAGCGACCTTTTCTTGGTAACTCAAGGGCACAAAGTAATGCAGCCTCTTTGTTTCCGTGGGTAGAATAATACTGATGCAGGGTTTTTAAGTCGCCAACCTCAAAACCCACCACACTCAGCATGTCGTTATTGAAATACTTTCCGCCTGACCGAATGTTTACTATTGGCTCGTAATCTTTTGTTCTTGCCTTGGCAAGCACATCAACGTGTGCCATTGCCATCTTCGTATACTCGTCTTGGTTCTCTAAGAATCTTGAAAGAAAGGCGGCAAACACTGCATCCATCACCAAGTCCTTTCCACGGTTCAACTTCTCCTGCTTACGCAATCTGTCTAACTGAGGTACAACGCTGTCTGGCGAAATATCTCCCCAAACTTGAATCGCTGTAGTTTGCGATTTAAGCCACTGAACACCATTATGCTCCTCTGCTGCCTTTTGCGTAATCTGATTTAGATACTCCAAGGCCGTACGAGGTTTGATGATTGAGTTCTTTTCAACTTCTTTCCAAAGCGATTTATACGACTGAGCATTTGCCAAGAAGGCAAAACACAGACAAAAGAGAACAATAGTGAGTCGTTTCATTTCTTCTAAATATAAGTTTCAAAAAAATATCTTTGTATTCCATGCCCTACGGAATATTTTTCCATAGGCAACGGAATTTTGCTTCATCGCGTCGTTGCAATTTTTATCTCCCCAGCAAACGCGAGAAGAAACCTGGTTTCTTGTTTTCGTATTCGTCTTCATCATCCTCTTCACTCTCATAGTAGTCAAGAAGATCCTGGTAGCTCATCTTTTTCGAAACCATTTGGTAGATGGTTCCCCAATCGGGTAATCCACCCAGGTTACGGTCGTCGATAAACATATCTGCCTTCAGTTTTCTTGAGAAATGACGGTTTGCCCCCTTCTCTTCTTCTGGATAGTCTCGGTTAATGGCATAAAACTCCACACCATGTTCCTTGCAGAAGTTCACTGCATCATCCAGCAGTTCTCCCTCACGCACACTCCAAAGTATCAGTTTGTGATGATCTGCCTGCAATTTCTTCAGGGTTTCAAACGCAAAAGGTCTTTCTCTTCCAATTTCTGGATACTTATGTTCTACAATTGTTCCGTCAAAATCTATAGCAATTACCATAATTAAAGGGTTAAAAGTTTAATAGTTTAAAAGGTTAAGTTAGAATCCCGACCAGAAAAGTCTCCAATAGGTTCTATAAAGTTCATCCCATTTCAATATAGCACCACCCACATAGTCACTTACGTAACCATTCAGGAAATCGGTTGCTTCTTTTTCATCATTAGCTTTAGCTGCCAAACGGGTATAGGTATCTTCTACAAAAGGTAGCTCGCGCAATCCTTTCTGCAAAAAGTAGTCGCGAGCAGGTTCCATAATTGTGCGACAAGTTCCCCAACGAACGGTTGCCAACTTGTTTGCTTGGCGGAAATGCCACAAGGCAGAATCTTCACGATAACGATGATTTCCACAAATCTTCAAAACCTGAGGCAACTGTGTATTACCACAGAAAATAGGATAACGAGGTGATTGCCCTGGGTTATCCAAACATACCCATGCTACACCACCAATGGCATCTGGCATCCAGTCGCGCAACTGAATCACAGTACTGTAGGCACACTGTGGAACACTTACAGTACGAGTCCACTTAAAGGCAGGATCCTTGGTAAGGGCATACATCATATTGATTTCATCTGTACGCATCCATGGGTTTGCCACTGGCGATACAATACTATCAGCAGCTTCCCAAGGTCCTTTGTCGGTAATACCTCTTTTTGAGTTTGGCACACGCATGTGCTGAGTCAAGTCAAGTTCTGTACCTTCGTAATAAGTACCCAGCAGTTTCACCACATCAGTAACACTCACCTGCTTGTCGGGCTTGATGCTCACAGGCAAATCCTCAATGTCATTGGTAAGATTCAGAGATGGAGCCAGCTGCTGCAAGATGAAAAGTTCGCGGGTTGAGTAGTTCTTCATTTCACCTACATAGTTTGCACCACTGTATGCTTTCCAGAAATAGAACTCATCCTTTCCATTCCAGAATCCTAATTTCTTTGCAACTTCCTTCACATTGTCAGACGCCATAAAGTGATCCTTATCCTTCACATTAATTTTACCAATGCGACAAATATTTGCCGAAACACCTACTTCATCATCTGGAATGCGCTGAGCAGCCCAAACACCACCAACTTTATCTGGACCTTCACCAAAAACCTCAAAAATCCAAACTTCCTTTGTATCGGCAATGGTCAGGCACTCTCCACTATCGGCATAGCCATACTGCTTTACTAACTGTCCCATCAAGGCAATAGCTTCACGTGCTGTCTTGCAACGTTGCAATGCCACACGTGCCAATTCCTCAATCATGAACATGCCGGCTTTGTTCTGCAAAGTATCTCTACCCGAAATGGTTGTCTCTCCCATTCCCAGCTGATACTCGTTCAAGCAAGGGTAACTACTATCCAGGTAACGATAAGTCTTACCCTTTGGCTGAGGGATGGTTCCTTTTACCACTACTCCGGTTTTATCTTCCGAGTGCTCGGTATGCATCAATCCATCATAGATGTTGATAACGGTATCATTCTTGAACTCGATTGCCGGACGAATTTCCATCCAGGTTCTGTACCATGAGTCGCACGTATGACTTGTCATCACCGATCCATCTGCCGATGCC
>JAGHTY010000011.1 GCA_018065125.1 Candidatus Minthousia equi | reverse complement strand
TTATAATGTTAGTAATCAATTTCGAGTTGCAAATATACTGCTTTTTGACAACGTGAGAAAATATATTTAAAACATTTTTGCAAAATCGCTTGATTAATCGGTTTTAAAGGGTAAATTTGCAGTATGAATGATTTATTTGTTCACTCTTTGGAGAGGTGGTACGAACAAAACAGAAGGGATTTGCCATGGCGTAACACTAAGGATCCGTATAAGATATGGATCTCTGAAATCATACTTCAGCAAACCCGTGTGGTACAGGGATTAGATTATTACAATCGGTTTATTCAGCGTTTTCCGGATGTGTTTTCTCTTGCTGCTGCTCCCGAAGATGAGGTAATGAAAATGTGGCAGGGACTGGGGTATTACTCACGTGCCAGAAATCTTCATGCTGCTGCAAAGAGCATTGCTGAATTAGGACATTTTCCTGCCGATTACGAAGGTGTTCGTTCCCTGAAAGGAGTGGGTGACTATACTGCTGCTGCCATCACAAGTATTGCCTATTCCATGCCATATGCTGTGGTAGATGGCAATGTCTATAGGGTTCTTTCAAGGTATCTTGACATTGATATCCCTATTGATTCTACAGAAGGGAAAAAACTCTATAAGTCCTTGGCGCAGGAGATGCTTGATGTGAACCACCCTGATTTGTATAATCAGGCAATTATGGGTTTTGGTGCTATTCAGTGCACTCCTTCATCACCTGCCTGCATGCTTTGTCCGTTAGTGGAATCGTGTGCTGCCTTTCAAAGTGGTAGGGTAGAAATGCTGCCTGTCAAGAGCAAGAAGATTCTGCAAAAAGAGCGATACTTCTTGTATATTATGGTTAAGTGTAAAGACAGTCTTTTGCTTCACCAGCGTAAGGGTAACGACATCTGGAAGAACCTGTATGAAATACCAATGTTCGAACTTGGACATGAATTAACCGAAGAGGGCTTTTTTCATTTTCCTGCCGTAGAAAATATTTTTTCCTCACTAGGAAACAAAAATCAGCAGGTGAAGATTAATCTTATAACAAAGCATTTCAAGCATGTGTTGACACATCAGATTATCTATGCAGATTTCTGGGTAATGGATGTACCTGATACGTCAGTTATTGTATTTGATGATTATTTCTGGGTAACCAAAGATAAATTTCCGGAATATGCATTGCCAAGGTTAGTGACGTTGCTGCTTGAGAAAATCTAAAAAAACACATCCTATAAATTGCGTGAATGACAAAATATCGTTATTTTTGCGTGTCTTTACATAAGTAAAGGCAGAATATAATAATTAAATCATTATTAATGTCAGTAAACAAGGTTATTTTAATTGGTAACGCAGGCAGAGAACCAGAAGTACGTTACACAGACAACCACGTGGCAGTTGCTCAGTTCCCATTGGCAACTACTGAAAGAGGGTACACATTGCAGAATGGAACCCAAGTGCCTGATAGAACAGAATGGCACAACATCGTTCTTTGGAGAGGCTTAGCCGAAATTGCAGAAAAGTTTGTGCATAAAGGCGACCGTCTTTACATTGAAGGAAAAATCCGCACTCGCAGCTATGATGACCAGAATGGCCAGCGTCGTTATGTAACAGAAATCATAGCCGACAACATGGAGCTGCTTTCACCACGCCCTCAGCAAGGTGCTGCAGCTACAACTCCACAACAGAACTCAGTTCAAACTCCTATTCAGGAGGACGCTCCGTTCTAATTGTATCACTAAATTTATAGCATTTGGATACATTTTTTGAAGGTATAAATACCTATTTACAAGCCCACATCACAATGACTGCGCCTGGAATCGGTGCAGTCATTGCTATAGTTTTAGCCGTATTGCTGTTAGGGGCATCGGCATTCGTTTCGGGTTCTGAAATTGCTTTCTTTTCACTTGATCCTTCGGATAAGAAAGAACTTGAAGAAAGTGATAAATCAGTTGACCTTAAAATCTCTAAGTTGTTGCAAAACAGCGAACGACTGCTTGCAACGATTCTTATTTCAAACAACTTTGTAAATGTAACTATCATTATGCTGTGCAACTACTTTTTTGCCAGTATAATACAGTTTAAGGCAGGAGCAGAGTGGCTTGAATTCGTTCTTATTACCGTTATACTGACATTCCTCTTGCTGCTTTTTGGAGAGATTATTCCAAAGATTTTTTCTGCACAGAATCCACTGAAATTTTGTAGAACTGCAGCATCCACCATTGCTGTGCTGCAGAAGGTATTCTGGCCTATTGAATCATTGCTGATGCGCTCTACAAAACTCACTACGCATATTGTTCCCAAGCAGCATCACTCTCTTTCAGTAGATGAATTGGAACAAGCGCTTGAACTGACAGACAAGAATGAAATCAAGGATGAGCAGAATATGCTGCAAGGCATTATCCGTTTCAGTGATGAATCTGTAAAAGAGGTAATGACTTCACGTTTGGATGTTGTTGACCTGGATATTAAAACACCCTATAACGAGGTTTTGAAGTGTATTATTGATAATGTGTATTCAAGAATTCCTGTTTACCAGGGAAATAGAGATAATGTGAAAGGCATTCTTTATATCAAGGATTTGCTTCCACATTTGGATAAAGGTAATAATTTTAGATGGCAATCTTTGATTCGTCCTCCTTATTTTGTTCCAGAAACCAAGAAGATTGATGACTTGTTGCGTGATTTCCAAACAAATAAAGTACACATTGCCATAGTAGTGGATGAGTTTGGTGGAAACTCGGGAATAATTACTATGGAAGACATTATCGAAGAAATCGTTGGTGAAATCAACGATGAATTTGATGATGAAGAAAAGAGTTTCATCAGATTGAATCAGAATACCTACATTTTCGAAGCAAAGACACTCTTGTCTGATTTGACCAGAATCCTAAAATTAGATTCAGAATTCTTTGAAGAGGTAGAAGGAGATGCTGATACTTTGGCAGGTTTATTGCTCGAGATTAAGGGTGAGTTCCCAAAATTGCATGAGTGTATTAATTTCGATAGGTTTACCTTCGAAATTTTGGAAATGAACGAAAGAAGAATCCTAAAGGTTAAGGTTGTAGAAAACTCTGGTACAACGAATTAAACTGTGATTTCTCCAGCAATGGACTTGTTCATCAGTCTTCTGATTTCTTTCTGAGAATAGCCTTCACCTAATAGATACATTAGCTTAGTAAGGGCAGATTCAACAGTACTGTCATGTCCGCTGATAACACCAATTTCGGAAAGATGAATGCCAGTTTCGTAACGCTCCATATCCACACTTCCTGCTAGGCATTGAGTGACGTTTACTATCACCACACCTTGTTCTATTGTTTCTCTCAAACAGTTGACAAACCATTCCCTGTTAGGAGCATTACCAGAACCGAAAGTTCTCATTACCACGGCTTTCAATCCGGGAGTAGATATGATGTAGCGCACAATGTCTTCACGAATACCAGGAAAAAGAGAGAAAACCAAAACATTTGGTACTAAGTTCAGGTGAACCTTTAAAGGTAAATCTGATGGTTTGTTGATATGGTCAACAGCATAGCGAATATGAATGCCGGCATGAGCCAAAACAGGATAATTGGCAGTAGAAAAAGCATTGAAGTTCTCGGCATTTACCTTTGTGGTACGATTTCCTCTTAGAAGCTTGCTATCGAAAACAATGGCAACTTCAGGGACTTTTGCTTTTCCATCTGAAGTATAATCTGCTGCAATTTCAATAGCGGTAATGAGATTTTCTTTTCCGTCTGTTCTTAGCTTGCCAATAGGCAACTGACTACCTGTCAGTATGATAGGCTTACTCAGGTTTTCGAACATGAAACTTAAGGCCGATGCTGTAAATGCCATCGTATCAGTTCCATGAAGTACAACAAAACCATCGTATCGTTCGTAATTGTATTTAATGATCTTGGCAATCTTTATCCAATGCTCTGGCATCATATCGGATGAATCTAACACTGGATCGAACTGATATGTATCAATGATAAAATTGAATCGCTTAAGCTCTGGTACCTCCATACTGATCTGATCAAAGTTGAAAGGTTCCAAAGCACCTGTTTCGGGATTCTCGTGCATACCAATCGTACCACCAGTATATATAAGTAGTACTGCACGTTGTTTTGTTGCTAAAACCATAATGTTATTTTGTTAGTTTTACACAAGCCCAATTATCTTTCTGTTGGAAATATTCGAAAGTAAGTCCTAAACGTTCACCTTCTGCCTTAATATATGGGATGTCTTCTGTGTAGAAACCACTCATTAAAATGAAACTACCTTTGTGCATGCAGTTTACGTAACTATGCATGTCATTTAGTAGGATATTTCTGTTGATATTTGCTAAGACGAAGTCAAAATCCATATCTACCAAGGAGTTGGCATCTCCCTGAAATACGTTGATATTTGATATGTTGTTTAGTTGGAAATTGTCTTTTGAATTTGAAATGCACCAATCGTCAATGTCGATGGCGGTAATCTTTTTTGCTCCACGCATAGATGCTAAAATGGCAAGGATAGATGTTCCGCATCCCATATCCAAGCCTTTCATTCCTGTTAGGTCAACTTTAAGCAATTCGCCAATCATAAGACTGGTGGTTTGGTGATGTCCTGTACCAAATGCCATCTGTGGATTGATGATGATATCGTATTTTGCCTGAGGAATGTCTTTGTGGAAAGTGCTGTGGATTACACATTCATTACCAATCACAATAGGCTGAAAATAGTTCTTTTCCCATTCTTCATTCCAATCCTTATCCTCTGCTTCTTCTACAGTATATTGAATTTCAACGCCTTCGATAGGGAAATATGCAAAGTTTTCCTTTAACGTTTCTTCATCAAATAGTGACTGTTGAACGTATGCGTTTACTCCATTTTCTGTAGATTCAAAACTTTCACATCCAGCTTCTGCAGCTAATGCGTTAACAATGTCGGTAATTGTCTCTGATTGAGGGGTAGTTGTGATAGAAACGATATAGTACTTCATAAAGAGATTGGAATTTGTTTTGCAAAAGTATATAAAAAATAGGGAAATCCCTAATGACGATTAGGATTTTTCCCTTTTTGTTGCAAATATATAAATGTACTTTTGCATCAGAAAAATTAGATTTAAAAACATAGCATTATGAAAAAGGTGTTATTCTTACTGGCTTGTATGGTTGCTTTACCATTTAGTGCTTCTGCTCAGGATGATGTGTATTTCACTACATCTAAAAAGAAGAAAAAGCAAGAAAAGGTTGAAAAGTCAGAAACTATTGTTAAGACAGATTCAATCAAGACTTATGACAATGATGACGTTATCTATCGTGGTACTGGTATTGAAGATCAGGATCAGGCAATAGAAAACGATACGCTGTATATTGATTCTAGTGAAACATTTGTGGATGAAAAAGGTGGAAAATGGGTAAATGGCTTCAATGGATCATTAGATGATTTCATGCATGCTCGTGACGTATTCAATTGGGCAAGTCCTCGCGCTGCCATTTGGGTAGGTTCTCCTTTATATTGGGATGTAGTTTATGGTCCTGGTTCTTTTGATTGGAATGTTTATCAGGTAGGTGGTTTGGCATATTTGTTCCCAACCTGGAGTAATCCTTATTATTGGAGTTATTCTTATGATAGAACCTGGATGTGGCATTCTCCATGGAATTATGGATGGCGTAGTTTCTATGACCCATTCTACGATCCTTTCTACGATCCATTCTGGCATATTGGCTACTATCATTATGACCCATTCTGGCATTATGGTTGGCACCATAGCAATTGGTGGGTAGGTCCTTCATATCATAATTATCACTATAACAGAAACTTTGGCCATTCAAGAATTAACAGAAGTGGCGGTATTCGTGCAGGATTGGATAATAGAGGTGCTTATAGAATAGGTGATAGCAGAAGAACTGCAAGAACAGCAGGTGATGGCATCAGAACTCATAGAATATCTGATAATACCAGAACTGCAAGAGTATCAGGTCACTCTGTTGCAAACCGCTCAGAAAGAAGAAACGGTAACATGCGCACAGCAGATGTTCGCTCTACAAACGAACTTCGCGAAGAACGTATCCCTCGCTCAGAACGTAGAGTAGGAGCAGGTTCTTATCAGCGTGAACAGCGTGACAACTCAACACGTGGTTCTTCAGTTGAAAGACAGCGTCGTGATATTAGTACAAGTCGTACTATAACTGCAGAACGTTCTAATTCTACATACTCTCGTTCAGATGATGGTAGAAGGAGTACTTATACTCGTCCAAGTAGTTCACGAGTTTCTGGTGAAAGAGTTTCTAGGGGAAGTGTATATTCTTCAACTCCATCACGATCATATTCTACAAGTTCAGACGTACGTGCAGGTTCTGCTCGCAGTAATAGTGTTAGTCGTGATTATAGTGGAAGCTCTTATAGAGGTTCTAGCAGCACATATAGTAGTGGCGGAAGCTTCTCTAGCGGTTCACGTGGCGGAGGTTCATTCAGTGGCGGTTCACGAGGTGGTAGTGGAGTTACACGTAGTGGAGGCCGTAGATAAATTAGGGGTTAATGTTTAATGGAAAGAATTATGAAAAGAAAAATATATTCAGCAGCAGTCTTGGCAATATTCGGAGGTTTGAATGCTTTTGCTCAGGATACTTATGATGCAGCTCGTGTGTCTTCAAGTGAGTTAAATGGAACTGCTCGTTATGTTGGTATGGGTGGTGCTATGGGTGCTTTAGGTGGAGATTTGTCTGCTATTTCAAGCAATCCTGCTGGTTTGGGTATTTATCGTAGTAATGACATTGCTGTTACAGGTGGAATTAATTTCTTAAAGGCTGATGGATTTAATAATTCCGATAAGAACAGACTTTCATTTGATCAGGCAGGTATTGCATTGACATACAAGTTTGGTAATTATTCATCATTGAAGTATATTAACTACTCGTTTAATTATAAGAAAAACCAGAATTTCTTTGATGTATTTGCAGAGAGTGATACTTGGAATGGTAATTTCTCTCAGACTCAGTCGATTGCAGAGTTTGCAGATGGTGTTCAGAAAAAGCTGTTAGGTAATCTTGCTGGTTTGGCATACGATAATTGTTTGATAGAAGATGCATCTTCAAACAAATATACAGGTTTGAAGGGTCAGAATTATGATTATGTTTCAAACCAAACTGGTAGTAATAATGAATATGCGTTCTCTGTTGCGGCAAACTGGAATGATAAGTATTTCTTGGGTGCAACTTTTGGCGTTCGTGATATATCTTATACCCGTGATGTGTATTATGCAGAAGATGTTGCCACAAATGACAATAATGTAACTGGATATGACATGTATAATTACTATCATTCAAAAGGTGATGGTTTCTACATGAAGTTAGGTGGTATTATTCGTCCTTTTGATGATTCAAGTTTCCGTATTGGTGCTACCATTGAAACACCTACTTGGTATTCCATGACCGACGAGAACGCTGTTGCTATCGATGTATATGGTAAGAATGTACCAAGACATAACGACAAGGAATATGGAAATATTGTAGATTACGTTGTTATCACTCCATGGAAATTTGGTTTGAATCTTGGTCATACAATAGGCACAAATATTGCCATAGGTGCAGAATATGAATTTGCCGACTATTCTCATGCAAAGTTATGTGATCCTGATGGATATGAAGATGACTATTCTTATTCTGTTAATAACGAAACCAAAGAGTTCTTGAAAGGTGTTCACTCCCTGAAACTTGGAGCTGAATTTAAGTTGACTTCAGAGTTTGCCATTAGAGGTGGTTATAACTACGTAACATCTGTATTTGACGAGAATGCAAGTAGAGTTGTATATGGTGATGATTGGATGAGTGAAACTTCATTTACCAACAATTATAACTTGAATCGCTATACATGTGGTTTGGGATATAGAGGAAAGAATCTATATGCTGATGTTGCATACCAGTTTACAGACATGAAGCGTGAATTCTGTGAGTTCTATGATGCAGGATTGGCTCCTTTGCAGAACAAACTGAATAAGCATCAGGTATCATTAACTGTAGGTTTCAGATTCTAATTCGCTTTAATGATATGAATAAAGGCTTCTCCTGCAAGGGGGAAGCCTTATTCTTTAATATCGTTTCCGTTAAAACTTGATGTTCGTTTGCATGCAAACGTGATATTCGTTTACATGTAAATGTAAAGCACGTTTGCGTGGGAATGTTTATAATGATGTTATATTATTTTCATTCATCTTTTGCATCATTTCTTCCATTTTTTTATAATGCTTTTCACGTTCTAGTCGTTCTTCTTCTGCATTTTCCTCGTGCATACGTTGCTTGGTTTCTTTGTATTTCTTTTCAGGTATGATAAGTGTGGAGAACACAAGTAACAACATGCATGCTGATTCAATAATTATTAGCAAAGTTCGTTCTTGTTTAGGGGTGTTATTTATAACGATAAACAATAATGAAACTAATAGGGCTAATGTTATTAATAAGAAAATCAATACTTTTTTTAATGACTTTTTTCTTACCTGTTTAGCTAGTTCTTCGATTTCATTAATAGTGTACATAGTTTTTTATCTTGGTGCTCTTCTGTAAAGGAAGAATGCAATAATGGCAAATACAATATTTGGAATCCAGACAGCAATTAATGGGGGTACATTTGCATTAATGGCAAATGTTGAAGAAATGGTTTGGAATAGGATATAGGCAAAACTTAGTGTAAGACCAATACCTAGTGAAATACCCATTCCTCCTTTGCGTTTCTGTGCCGACAAGGACAGTCCCATGATAGTAAGAATGAATGCAGCAAATGATTGTGCAATTCTTCTGTAATACTCAACTTCAAATTGCTTTACGTTGGCAAATCCACGTTGTTTTTGGCGTGTAATGTATTCTTTCAGCTCAGGACTTGTAAGCGTTCCTTCCTGACCTTTAGAGATTAGGAAATCAGATGGTTCCATCTTGATTAAAGAGTCCTTACGTGTACCATGGGTAATGAACTCCTTCATGCCCTTGAATTCTCGGATTGTATAATCCTTGATTGTCCAATGGTGTCTTTCATCAGCAAGGGTATCATATGTGATGGAATTTGCTGTTAAGTGACTTACCATTTTCTTGTCAACGTATTTATCCAAAGAGAAATGGTAACCTGTCTTATTTGAGTTCTCAAATCGTTCAATGTATGCAATAACGCCAGAATCTACCTCCAACTGAACATCGTGAGCAAAGGTTGTTACTTTCTTTTTCTTGTATTTAGCTTCGAAATTCAATCTGGTTACATTACCTCTTGGAATAATGTATGAACCAAGGTAGAATGTTGCAAGCGAAATGATGGCAGCAGAAATAAGGTAGGGGCGCATTATTCTGTTGAAACTCATTCCATTACTCATCATGGCAATGATTTCCGAGTTGTCTGCTAGCTTTGTAGTAAAGAATATTACTGCAATAAAGATGAACAGAGGACTAAACAGATTTGAGAAGTATGGAATGAAATTCAAATAATACTCGAAGAATACCTTGCTCATAGGAGCATGATTCTGCATAAACTTATCCAGGTTCTCGTTAAAGTCGAAAACAACGGCAATGGATATAATCAGCAGTATGGCAAATATATACGTACCAAGAAACTTGGCAATAATATATCTGTCTATTCGTGAAATTACACGATAGGAGAATATCCAGCCAAACAACAGGTTCAATACCTTCTTGAGTGAACGAAAACCTCGTCCAATCATCTGGCAGAATTTGCTGTTCTTTAGTTTGTTTATGTAGAACTTTATCTTTTTCATACTTTATAAACGCTCTGTAACACGCTTAACCATCATAGGTTTCCATGTGCTGAAATCACCTGCTATGATATGCTTTCTTGCTTCGCCAACCAACCATAGATAGAATGCAAGATTGTGAATTGATGCTATCTGCATAGCTAACAGCTCGCTTGCATGGAACAGGTGCCTGACATATGCCTTAGAGTACATCTGGTCAACATATGAAGTACCATCAGGATCAAGAGGCGAGAAATCGTTTTCCCATTTCTTGTTACGCATGTTCATAATGCCATTTCTGGTAAAGAGCATTGCGTTTCGTCCGTTTCGGGTAGGCATGACACAGTCAAACATATCAACACCTCGCTCTATTCCTTCCAGAAGATTGGCAGGTGTTCCTACACCCATAAGATATCTAGGCTTATCGGTTGGAAGTATCTCATTCACAACCTCTATCATTTCATACATCTTTTCTACAGGTTCACCAACAGCCAAACCACCAATGGCATTACCATCAGCGTTTTTGCTGGCAATATACTCTGCAGATTTCTGTCGAAGATCCTTGTATACACATCCTTGAACAATTGGGAACAGAGATTGCTGATAACCATATTTTGGCTCAGTTTCGTTGAATCGCTTGATACAGCGATCCAGCCAATGGTGGGTCAAATCAAGGGATTTCTTGGCATACTCGTAGTCAGAGGTTCCTGGAGGACATTCATCAAATGCCATAATAATGTCGGCACCAATGCTTCGCTCTATATCCATCACCTTTTCTGGAGTAAAGAAATGCTTTGAACCATCAATATGAGAGCGGAATTCAGCACCCTCACGACTCAACTTTCTAATGCCAGCCAAAGAGAATACTTGAAAACCTCCACTATCGGTTAGCATAGGGCGGTCAAATCCGTTGAACTTGTGTAAACCTCCTGCTGCTTCAAGAATTTCTATACCAGGGCGCAAATAAAGATGGTAGGTGTTTCCAAGAATAATCTGCGCTTTTATGTCATCCTTCAGCTCTGCCAAATGCACACCTTTTACGGTGCCCAAGGTACCAACTGGCATGAATATAGGAGTTTCAATCACACCATGGTCGGTTGTGATTTTTCCTGCTCTTGCATTTGATTTTGAATCTGTATATTGTAATTCAAATTTCATTTCTTGTCGGTTTTCTCTGGTTCAGGAATGGTGAAGTCGATAGGATGTGATACTTTTTCTTCAAGTAATGCAAAATCAATAACTTCCTTGATGTCCTTTACATAGTGGAATGTCAAGCCAGAAAGGTATAGCTCTGGGATTTCATCAATGTGGCGCTTGTTTTCTATACACATGATGATATCCTTGATGCCAGCACGCTTTGCAGCAAGAATCTTTTCACGGATACCGCCAACAGGAGTTACTTTTCCACGAAGAGTTATCTCACCTGTCATTGCAAGGTTCTTTCTTACCTTACGCTGAGTAAGGGCAGAAATTAGGGCTGTTGCCAGGGTAATACCTGCAGAAGGACCATCTTTTGGAGTTGAACCATCGGGTACGTGGATGTGAATGTTCCAGTTATCAAATACTCTTATGTCAATCTTGTAAAGATCTGCATGTGCCTTGATGTATTCAACTGCTAGCATTGCAGATTCTTTCATAACATCACCTAAGCTACCGGTAAGAGTAAGTTTTCCCTGTTTTCCTTTGCTAAGACTTGCTTCAACAAAAAGGATTTCTCCACCTACCTGCGTCCATGCCAAGCCAGTAACTACACCAGCATAGTCGTTACCTTGGTATTTATCCTTTGTAACTTCCTCTGTTCCTAATAGACCTTTAATGTCTGATGGCTTTATGCTTGTATGCTCAAAACAGTTGTTCTTGGCATAATATAAAGCCTCTTTACGGAACAGCTTGCCCAACTTTTTCTCTAATTGTCTAACTCCACTTTCACGTGTGTAGTTCTCAATTACAGTTTCGATGGCATTCTTGTTTATCTTAATATCAGTATATTCTGGCTTGTTTAAACCAATTTCTTCCTTGATTTTAGGAACAAGATGCTTGCGTGCAATCTCAATTTTCTCCTCTGTAATATAGCCAGGAACCTCGATGAGCTCCATTCTATCCAACAAAGGTCCTGGGATAGTTGAGAGATTATTTGCTGTGGCAATGAACATTACCTTTGACAGGTCAAAGTCTACATCAAGGTAATTATCATGGAATGTGCTGTTCTGCTCTGGGTCAAGAACTTCCAGTAGGGCAGATGCAGGATCACCATTATGCGTCTGCTGGGTAATCTTGTCAATTTCGTCCAGAACAAATACAGGATTGGCACTACCAACCTTCTGCAGATTCTTGATGATGCGTCCTGGCATTGCACCAATGTATGTGCGACGGTGACCTCTGATTTCTGCCTCGTCGTGCAAACCGCCTAATGATACTCGAACGTATTTTCTGTTCAATGAGGCAGCAATACTCTTACCCAAAGATGTCTTACCAACTCCCGGAGGGCCATACAAGCAAAGGATTGGACTTTTCAAGTCACCACGCATCTTCAATACTGCCAAGTGTTCAAGGATGCGCTCCTTTACCTTCTCCATGCCGTAATGGTCTTTGTTCAGCACCTTTTCTGCATGATTCAGGTCGAGATTATCCTCAGTATATTCGTTCCAAGGAAGTGCCAGCATTGTTTGCAGATAGTTCAACTGTATGTTATAATCAGGACTTTGGGTAGGGATTCTTTCCAGTTTAGACAATTCCTTGTCAAATACCTTTGCGGTGGTTTCATTCCATTTCTTGGCATATGACTGCTTGCGCATTTCCTCGATTTCAAGGTCGCTGGAATTACCCAATTCTTCCTGAATGTTGCGGATTTCTTGCTGTAGGAAGAATTCTCTTTGCTGCTGGCTGAGGTCCTCATGCGTGCGCTTCTGGATATTCTGTCGCAACTCTGCCAATTGGATGTGCTTGTTCAGTGTTGTAAGCAATCCGTAGGCGCGATTGATTAGGAAATCTGCTTCAAGCAACCCCATTTTTTCTTCTACAGAGAAAGGTAGATTTGCACAGCAGAAGTTTATCAGGAACATGTTGTTCTGGATATTCTTCAGGGCAAATATCAAATCAGCCTTGCCGCCATCTTCCATTGAATTAAGAAGCTTACTAGCAATTTCACGGCAACTGCTTACGACGGTAAGGAACTCCTTATCAGCAATTTTGTAATCTAAATCAGGGCGAACAGTTACATTTGCCATCATGATTCCGTGCTCATAGTAAGCACTCTGCACACTGAATCTGCTAAGTCCTTGCAGGATAACAGTTATGCCACCATCAGGCATGGTTAGCTGTCTTACTATTCTTGCATAGATTCCGGTATTGTATAAATCGTTCTGATTTGGAATATCTACTTTTTCATCACGCTGTGTGATTACGCCGATGTTGATTCCTGACTTCATTGCATCCTTGATTACTTTCAGGGATGATTTTCTTCCTACGCTTACAGGAGTAAGTATACCAGGGTACAGAACAACATTTCGTAGTGGCAGTATAGGTACAATGCTGTCAACATTGGCAGAGAAAATACTTGATTCGTCTCCGTCAAAATCAGCAATCATTGAAACTTCGTTTGGGTTCTTGTCAAAAGGATCGAACTCACTCATTATTCTTGTTTGTTATTTTGTTGTTTTACTTATAATTTGGATAAGTCCATATATCCTTGCAAAGATACGAAAATCCCCACACATAGCATTTGTTTTTGTGCTCCATTTTTGTTTTATTTACATAATGTTACTATCTTTGCTATTGGTATTGTTTATACGTTGAAAAATGAGCAACAAGAGTTTTAGATTCAAACAATTTGAAGTTCAACATGATTTGTGTGCTATGAAGGTTGGAACCGATGGCGTACTGCTTGGTGCATGGACTCCCTTGAGGGATGCTCATTCCATTTTAGACGTTGGAACAGGTTCTGGATC
>JAGHTY010000073.1 GCA_018065125.1 Candidatus Minthousia equi | reverse complement strand
GTATAAACCATTCAAGGTAACAGAAGAATAAATTGAAATAATAATAAACAAATAAATTAAATAAAAATTATGGAACTAATTTTAGGTTATTTGGGTCTTGGCTTGATGCTTGCCCTTTCAGGTATTGGTAGTTGTTATGGAACAACAATTGCAGGTAATGCTGCAGAAGGTGCTTTGAAGAAGGATTCTTCTAAGTCTTCAGGCTATATGATTTTGTCAGCTCTTCCTGCAACTCAGGGTTTGTACGGTTTCTTGTGCTTCCTGTTGCACAACGGTAAGATTGCAGAGCAGCCAATTATGTGGTTCGGTGTTTGTCTTGGTGTAGGTTTGGTATGTTTCTTCTCTGCTGTTCGTCAGGGTAAGATTTGTGCTGCTGGTATCCAGGGTTTGGCACAGGGTCACGATGTACAGACTAACACAATGATTTACGCAGCATTGCCAGAGTTCTATGCAATTCTTGCATTGGTTGCTACCTTCTTGGTATAATTTCCAGAAGTATAATCAAAAAGAAACGAGTCTGCAATTTTGCTGGCTCGTTTTTTTATTACTCTAAATCTTAATTTATCATTTATACAAGTATCTTTTGATACTCTTCTTCGGTGTCTTTTCAAATTCCTGCGCTTGTAATTCTATGGCAGTGATTTGCTCATAAGCAGGAATTGCAGCATTCAAATCCTTTCGGTTTTGTTCCATTTGAGTCTTGATATCCTCAGGTGTCATGCCATTGGTAGCATCTGGATCTGCATATACCAATGCATAGAATTTATCTTCTCGTTGCACTACCACACTTTCACTTACCAAAGGTAGGTTGTTAAGTTTGTCTTCAATTTCCTCAGGATATATGTTTTGTCCATTTGCTCCTAGTAGCATGTTCTTGCTTCTGCCTCGTATAGTAATGTAACCATCTGCGTCGATTGTACCTAAGTCTCCAGTATGATACCATCCGTCTTTATCAATAGTAGCAGCAGTTGCTTCAGGATTCTTAAAGTAACCCAACATTACATTAGGACCTTTGGCAATGATTTCGCCTACAATATTCTGTGGATCAGCACTGTTAATGCGTACGTCCATTCTTGGCGCTGCCTTTCCACAGGTTCCTATTTTGAAATCTTTGTAGTCAATATAACCTAGAATTGGTGCACACTCAGTTGTTCCATAACCTACAGTAAATGGGAATCCCATATTAAAAAGGAATGTTTCTACCTCTTGGTTAAAGGCTGCACCACCAATGATTACTTCGTAGAAATCACCACCAAAGGCATCAATCATTTGCTTGCAAACCTTCTGTCGGATTTTGTCGTTCAGGATTGGTACCTTCATCAATACTTTCATAGTAGGAGTTTGCAACTTTGGCAATACCGATTTCTTGATGATTTTCTCAATGATTAATGGAACCGAAATCACAGCCTTTGGTTTTACCTCTTGGAATGCTTGAAAGATAATCTTAGGACTTGGTAGTCGGGTGAGGAAGAATATGTGGCAACCTTTACAGAATTCATAGATAAATTCAAAGGCCATTCCATACATGTGTGCCATAGGTAACATTGATATCATGTGATCACCTTTTTTCAATGGCAAAACGTCGTAGGCAAATACAAGGTTTGAAGCCAATGCTCGGTAAGGAATCATTACTCCCTTTGAGTTGCCAGTGCTACCTGATGTGTAGTTAATCATAGCCATTGTTTCTCCGTTTTCTTCCTCTTCATAATGAACATGTTCTGGACGGAAATATTTAGGATATTTCGAACCATACATCTTGTTCAGGTTTTCACGTGCAAAGGTAAGTTGGTCATTCTTTGAGTAGGAGAGTGAAAAGTCGGGTAGATAGATAACTCCTTCTAGATTAGGCATCTCATCGATGCTTAATGTTGGCCATACAACGTCACCTACAAAAAGAAGCTTTGATTCTGAATGGTTCACGATGTGGTGAACATTCTCTGGCTTGAATTCGTGAAGAATAGGTACAGCTACTGCACCATAGGTAAGAATACCCAGGAACGAAATACCCCAATTGGCACTATTTCTTCCACAAAGGGCAATCTTGTCTCCCTTCTTAATACCGCTTTCTTCAAAAAGGATATGAAGTTTTTCAATGATACGTGCCACATCCTTGAACTGTTGAGTGGCACCCATATAATCTGTCAAGGCATCCTGATCCCAGTGCTCCTTGATGCTTTTTTCAATGTAAGGTATAAATTTGGGTAAAGAGTATTCCATAGTTTTGCACAAATATGTGTTATATTGTGCAAAGATAATAAATGATTATCAAAATAACAAGTAATTTTAATAGATTCTATTACCAAAGATTTTTGAACCTACACGTACTAGAGTACTGCCTTCCTTAACAGCGATAGGGTAGTCGTGACTCATACCCATTGATAGTTCGTTGAACTGAGGAGCATCGTTGATAACCATTTGCTGCATTTCTTCAAAGAAAGCATGCATCTCATGAAATTCCTGTTGAACTTGGTTCATGTCATCAGTATTCGATGCCATGCACATTAGTCCTCGTAGATTGATGTGTTTCAGTTCTTTCCACTCATTGCTGCTTAGTAATTCACGACATTCTTCATAGGTAAATCCAAATTTTGTTTCTTCCTGTGCAATGTGCAGCTGTATTAGGCAATCAATCACACGGTTGTTCTTTTCTGCCTGTTTGTTGATTTCCCGAAGTAGCTTTATGGTATCTACAGCATGAATCAAGGAAATGAAAGGAGCAATGTATTTTACCTTGTTGGTTTGCAAATGTCCAATGAAATGCCATTCGATGTCTTTTGGCAGACAAGCTTCTTTGCCTATTAGTTCCTGAACGTGGCTTTCACCAAACACACGCTGCCCTGCAGCATAGGCTTCTTCTATGCTGCTGGCAGGGTGATATTTTGAAATGGCTACCAATCGTGCAGAAGCAGGTAATTCTGCTGTTATTTCCTTGATTTGGTGACCAATGAATGATTCGTTACTCATGATTTATTTTCCTGCTTCTGGAAACTCTGGCTTTTCATCCTTTGCCTTGAAACGATATACGTCCATCAATGGAGTTTCTATAAGGCTAGCAATGGCGTAATCTGCCATGGTGCCCTTCATGCCTTCATCCAGTTTCTTCAGTGCATCACGTAAGTCGGCTGCCTGAATAAGGATGTTTGTAGCACTCTTCTTCTCCTGACCGGTTTTCTCATCAAGTGTAATGAAGTAAAGCTTGCTCTTGAACCATCTATCTGCGGCTTCTTCCTCTGTGAAGAAGACCTCCGAGTAGTTGGCACGCTTGATGTTTTCAACGGTAAATTCTCCGGTAATAAAAGGAGTCATTTCCTCGATAATGCGTGCTTCGGCCTCTGTAAAGCTCAGTGCATCTACCAAATAAGGTTCAGGAACCTTCTTTACCACTCCGTTCTCCATGGTCTTCTCATAGCGGACCTTGCATTCAAACCAATTTGCCATATCTTTTTTGTTTTTATTTTGGGAACAAAGTTACTATTTTTTTCTGAAATAAAAGGTGTGCCTCTGTAAAGAAACACACCTTTTATTATTATATTCAACCTTCGCATGTGCTCAAGTTGTAGGTTTTGAGGTTGTTTTAGACAACAGACAACGGACAACAGACTAAGCATCGTCCCGTTGACTCGTTGACTGGAGTATTAGTAAGTAATGATTGGCTCCAATTCCTTAGCCTGCTCAACCATCTTTTCTACTTCGCTCAGTGCTGGAACGCGGTTGCAAAGGTTCTTCTGCTCGTTAACCTCTACCAATTTTGGATGAAGGTTAGCAGGAACGCGATGACGGAACTCCTTGATTGTGTCAACACCAGCAGCCTCCAACAATTCTGCAAACTGACCAGCAACGCCATTGATACGCATCAAGTCTGAGTGGTTTGTCCACTTCAGAATCAACTTTCCGCTAATACCTGTTGCTTCTGCTACTTCCTGACGGCCCTTTGGAGTTGCGCACTTTGCCAGAATGTCATCAGTAGTCTTGATACCTACAGCGTTCAGCTTCTCGCCATAAACTTCACCAATGCCTTCAATCTGTTCTACTTTGTAAGTCATAGTAAATAAAATTTTAAAGTTAGTAAATTATGCTTGTTTTTTCTCGTGTTCTTTAATTGTTCCATCTCGGTAGGCAACCAGTAATTTCTTCAAATCTTCAACCTGTGCCTTCAGTTCCTGTCCCAAATCGGTATCTTTTACCATTACACGATGAGCACTTAATTCTACCAATAAGATGGTAGAGACAATGTCTGTTCCTCGTTCAATGGCGTCTCGTGCAGAAGTAAATGGTTCGTGTTGAACTAATTGTAGTCCTCGGCTATGGTAAACCAATGTATAACCTGCAATTCCCGTTTGTTCATGGTATGCCTTTGCAAAACCACCATCAATAACAATTAACTTGCCTCCTGCCTTCATAGGGTTTTCACCCTTTGTGATGGCCTTTACAGGAACATGTCCGTTGATGATGTGACGATGATTATCAGTAATGCCAAATTCGTCCAGAATCATGTCGCACACCTTCTCGTCATCACGGTAATTGTAGTAATATCCCTTATCTTCGCGGTACAGTGATTTCTCATTCACAAAGTAACGCTCAAATGTTGACATCTTCGACTTGTCGAACAAAGGAGAGTCTTTTCCACACCACAGGTACCATAGGTAATCCTTTGCCCAAAGACGTTCTTCCTCAGGGCAATTTGGGTTGAACGCACTGCGTACCTGGCGTTCTACTTCGTCCATAAGACTACGTCCCTTCACAAGTTTTCCATGAATGTTTACTTCTTTAAGTGTGCCGTCTTCATTCAGTGGAATTGAGGCATGGAAAAGTAGGTTTCCGTTGCATACATGGTAGATGCTGCCATGTGTAAACAGCACGTTGATATGCTTTTTCAGCTTGTCGCTTGCCTTGAAACTATGACAAAGCTTGTTCATGATGTCTTGTTCAGTAGGACTTAGGTCGTAAGGATGTTCAGGATCTACAGTAGGGAAATTGCTGTCGAACATTTCGTATTCCTCACCATTGTAACGGAACACGCCTTTTTCCTTGTCAATGAACTCCAGTAGCTTGCGGTCGTTCATTCCATATTCTGGATGACGGTCGATGATTTTTGCTTCCAGTTTTAACTGAATGATAGTGATGGCCTTGTGCATCTGTGCTAGCAAGCGTGTGCTCTTCTCATCAGGATGCTGGTTGTTCAGGAAGGTAGGAGTGAAGCGTTCACATGGATCATCTTTGTATGTTTCCATGGCAAAAGTAGCCAATGGCAACAGGTTGATGCCGTATCCATCTTCTAGTGTGGCCATGTTTGCGTATCTAAATGTAAGGCGCAGCACGTTTGCTATACATGCCTGATTACCGCTTGCGGCACCTATCCAGCTGATATCGTGGTTACCCCATTGGATATCAAAGTGATGATAGTGCCTTAGTGTATCCATGATAATGTGCGCACCAGGACCACGGTCAAATATGTCGCCAACAATGTGTAGCTGGTCAATAGACAGATGCTGAATCAGTTCGCACAGCGTGATAATGAAATCCTCGGCACGTCCTGTTTCGATGATTGTCAGGATAATACGATTCAGATACTCTTGCTTGTTTGGTTCTGAACTTGATTCGTGCATCAACTCCTGTATAATATACGAGAATTCCTCGGGCAACGACTTGCGTACCTTACTTCGGGTATATTTTGATGATACGCTCTGGCTGATACGCACCAGCTGATGCAGGGTAATCATGTACCAGTCGTTAAGATAATCCTCGTTGCTCTTGATAATTTCAAGTTTCTCCTGTGGATAATAGATGAGGGTACACAGTTCCTTCTTTTCGTTTTCGCGAAGGGTAGTGCCAAATATTTCGTTTACCTTGCGCTTGATGTTTCCAGATGCATTCTTCAGCACGTGCAGAAAAGCCTCGTATTCACCATGCAGGTCGCTGATGAAATGCTCGGTTCCCTTTGGCAGGTTCATGATGGCTTCCAGGTTGATTATCTCCGTACTTGCCTCGGCAATATTGGGGAAATTCCTCGCCAGAAGTTTTAAATATCTTAAATCTTGGTCCATTTCTTTTTATAGGTTTTATTTAAGGTGTAAAGTTAGGAAAAAAATATTGATTTAGTTATTTTTTGCCGGGAAATTTATTCATAAATGTAGATTTGTAGTAATTTTGTAATATGAATACAAAGAAAGAAATCCGACAGCAGGTAAGGACGCTCAAAAAACAGCTCACTGCAAAGCAGTGCCATGCCTATTCGTTAGGTGCAATGCAACGGTTGCAGCAGCTGCCAGCATTTCAGCAGGCGCAGGTAGTAATGGCCTATTATCCATTGCCAGATGAACTTAGCACACTTTCGCTTCTTAATCAGTGGAAAGACAAGATAACAATCTTGCTTCCTGTGATTGAGGAAGACGATATTCAGTTGCGTGTATATACCGGAGATGAAAGCCTACAGGTGGGTGCCTATGGTATAAATGAACCCATTGGTCCTTTCTTTACCGATTATGGCAATATCGATTTGGTAATTGTTCCAGGTATGGCATTTACTTCCGAAGGTGCTCGCATGGGTAGGGGAAAGGGATATTATGACCGTTTCTTGCCGAAAGTTCCTCGTGCCTTGAAAGTTGGGGTTTGCTACCCCTGCCAGTTGGTGGATTTCATTCCTGAAGAAGAACATGATATAAGAATGGATGATGTTATATTTTGACAACAGACAACGGACAACAGACAACAGACTAGGCTTCGCCTCGTTGACTCGTTGACTTGTTGACTCGTTGACTTTTAAACCTTTAAACCTTTAAACTTTTAAAAACAACCATATGAAAATAGTAATACTTGATGGGTATTCTGTAAACCCAGGCGACCTGAGCTGGAAAGGAATAGAGAAACTTGGACAATTAACCGTGTATGAACGCACTGCTCCAGAAGAGATTGTAAGTCGCATTGGAGATGCCGAGGTAGTTCTTACCAATAAAGTGGTACTTTCGGCGCCTCTACTTAAGAAACTGCCTTGCCTTAAGTATATAGGTGTGCTTGCCACAGGTTATAACGTGGTAGATTTAAAATATTGTAGTGAGAATGATATTGTGGTAACAAATATCCCTGCCTATAGTACCGATTCGGTAGCACAGATGGTATTTGCTCACTTGCTCAACATTACTTTACATGTGCAGCATCATAATTTACAGGTGCATGGTGGCAGATGGACAAATAGCAAGGATTTCTGTTTCTGGGACTATCCTTTGACTGAACTTGCAGGCCTTAAGATGGGTATCGTAGGACTTGGCGCTATTGGTATGGCAGTGGCACGTATTGCCTTGGCATTTAACATGCAGGTAATTGCTGTTACTTCAAAACAGCAGCAGGATTTACCTGCTGGAATTACCAAGGTAAACATGGAGCAACTCTTTGCTGAAAGCGATGTGCTAAGTTTGCATTGTCCTTTGAAAGACGATACATTGAATATGGTAAATGCAGATCGACTGAAAACCATGAAGAGGAATGCCATTTTGATAAATACTGGTCGTGGCCCTTTGGTAAACGACCGTGATTTGGCATTTGCACTTAAGACAGGTATCATTGCTGCAGCTGCTGTAGATGTTATGACTAAGGAACCACCTACTGCCGATAATCCATTGCTCAGTTGCCCTAACTGCTTTATAACTCCTCATATTGCATGGGCTTCAACTGCAGCAAGAAAACGCCTCATGCAGATTGCCGAGGATAACATTCGTGCCTTCCAGGAAGGAAATGTAATTAATAAGGTTAATTAAATAACATTTTATAAGAAGAACGGCTTTGTTATTTACAAAATAATACAGACATGTAAGTAATCATAGAAAAATGTTCTAATTCTCTTGCACGTAAAGACAAAATGCTATAACTTTGCAGAGAATTATAACATATCTATCATTATGACACGTCAATCACAAAAGACTACATCAACCAAGTACATTTTTGTAACGGGTGGTGTAGTCTCTTCTTTAGGTAAAGGTATCATCTCTTCTTCTATCGGTAAACTGCTGCAAGCACGTGGCTATAACATTACCATCCAGAAGTTTGATCCTTATATCAATGTCGACCCAGGTACCCTTAACCCTTACGAGCATGGCGAATGCTATGTTACCGTAGATGGCATGGAAACCGACCTTGACCTGGGCCACTACGAGCGTTTTACCGGTATTCAAACTACTCGTAATAACTCTATGACAACGGGTAGAATCTATAAATCGGTAATAGATAAAGAACGTCGTGGAGATTATCTTGGAAAGACTATTCAGGTAGTTCCTCATATTACCGATGAAATTAAGCGTAACATCAAGCACCTTGGCGAACATGGTAACTACGATTTTGTGATTACCGAGATTGGTGGTACCATTGGTGATATTGAAAGTGCACCTTTCCTTGAAGCTATTCGTCAGCTGAAGTGGGAACTGGGACGTGATGCAGTTTCTGTTCATCTTACCTATGTGCCATACCTCAAGGCTGCAGATGAGCTGAAGACAAAGCCAACACAGCACTCTGTTAAAGAGATGCTAAGTTATGGTATTCAACCAGATATATTGATTCTACGTACAGAAAAACACCTTGATGACAATATGCGTTCTAAGGTGGCAAGTTTCTGTAATGTAGACCTTGAATGCGTTATTCAGAGTGAGGATTTGCCAAGCATTTACGAGGTTCCTGTGAACATGCAGCGTCAAGGATTGGATGCTGCCATTATGCGCAAGATGGGTATTCCTGTAGGTGAAACACCTCGTCTTGGTCCTTGGCTTAAGTTCCTTGAATTGCGTAACACAGCTACCGATATTGTAAAGATTGGCTTGGTTGGCAAGTATGATTTGCAGGATGCATACAAGAGCATCAATGAAAGTCTTTCGCATGCTGCAACCTACCATAACCATAAGGTAAAGATTACCTTTATCAACTCTGAATACCTTACTGCTGATAACCTCTCTCAGCTGGATGAGCAAGACGGACTTGTGATTTGTCCGGGCTTTGGCCAACGTGGTATTGAAGGTAAGATTCTGGCCACTCAGTATGCGCGCGAAAAGGATATTCCTTGCTTTGGCATCTGCCTTGGTATGCAGATGATGGTCATTGAGTTTGCCCGTAATGTACTGGGATATGCCGATGCCAACAGTCGTGAGATGGACGAGGTAACACCACATAATGTTATTGATATCATGGAAGATCAGAAGAATATCAGCAACATGGGAGGCACTATGCGTTTGGGGGCTTACAACTGTGTGCTTCGCAAGGATAGTCGCACCTTTGCCATTTATGGCAGTGAGCAGATTAGTGAACGCCATCGTCATCGCTATGAATTCAATAGCAACTATATTGATGAATACCAGCAGCACGGCATGCAGTGTGTAGGTGTGAATCCAGAGAGTAACCTGGTAGAGATTGTTGAAATCCCCGAAAACAAGTGGTTCATTGGCACACAGTTCCATCCCGAGTACCAAAGTACTGTTCTTAAACCTCATGCCTTGTTTATGGATTTCATAAAGACTGCCATTAAGTACAAGAAATAGGTTATTGTATTTTCATTCATAGTTATATAGTTTTTTACCATACCAGAGAAATTGATTTTTCTGGTATGGTAATTTGTTTTTCCTAGTTAGGAAAATGAAATCAGTAGTTTCTTATATATACCTATTATTATTGTAAATTCTTACCCTTGTTATCATTCCGCTTAAGCGGAAAGGTTGGGGTATTCCTTATGTTGCACTTGTTCCGTCCTTACGGAATACCTTTTCCGTCTAAGCGGAAAACTTCAGGCTTAATAGATGCAAGGCCCTAAGGATAATAGACCTTCCTTAAGGAGTTATGGGTTATGAGTTATAAGTTATGGGTTACTCATTGACTTGTTGACTCGTTGACTGTCGCGAAGCGACCAACCCTCCACTAAATTACAAAATACACACCTTAACATGATGATAATCAAGCAATATTATTTAGTGGAGGGTTGGTTTAACCCTCCACTGACCCTCCACCAACCCTCCACCAATTTTTCTTGCAAAAAGGCGCACATAATATTATAGTGTTTGCATGTAAATGTACAATATGTTTGCACGTAAACGAATGATGCGTTTGCACGTAAATGGATAGCACGTTTGCACGTAAATGTAATGTCCGTTTTGGCTAATTTCTAGTGGACGGTTAGTGGAGACTTAGTGGAGGGTTAAACCAACCCTCCACTAGATTTATTTACTGATTATCCATAAGTTATATCGTTTTAGTGGAGGGTTGAGGGTTTTTGCGTAAAAATTTCAAAAACTGCCAGTATAACATATTTTAACGGCTGAAATTTGGTCGTATATATATATATATATATTCGCGCTGTTTTTAACTCTATTTGTATAACTTATATTAAATAATCAATGAATTATCAGAATGACGCTGTAAATGAAAACAGCAAGATGGCTTTCGAGAGCCCAAAGATCGAGGTGATTAAGATTGATGCAGAAGACATTATCTGCACAAGTGGAACAGCTAGCAACCCATTTAGTGGTAACACTGAGGAAGACTGGTAAACTAAGTATTAATTTGAAAAAGGAACAAGAAAATGAAAAAGATTTATACATTGATGATAGCAGCAGTTGCTGCATTTGGCTTTACCTCTTGCTCAAACAACGAAGTTGACGAGGTAATTGAACAGAAACAGGAAATGAAGTTGAATATCTCTGTTGCCGATCTTGACTTGAATGCTGCTACCCGTGCAGTGAAGACAGGATGGGAAGCTGGTGACAAGATTAACATCTGGTTCAAGGGTAATATGCAGCAGAACCCAGACCTTGTAATTAAGTACGACGGCACAAAGTGGGATAAAGATACCAGCGCTACACTTAGTGGCAATGAACCTGCAGCAAGCGGTGATATTCTCTATTTCTATGAGGGTCGTAATAACTTGTCTTCTTATACATATAATTATTATTCTTTTATTCCAGCAGGATCATTTGACGCTCCACTTGCTTTATTGTTTTCAGGAGAAGTTTCTTACACTTATACTGCAGGAACACTCAGTTTTAATCTAGATAATTGGATAACTCGTTCAGAATTCCAGGTAGTAGTTACTGGCATTGATCCTACTGCGTATGAACTGAAGTGCAGTAATCTGATGGCGGCTACATCTATTACTCTTGCCACTGATTGGATTGCACCTGGTGCCATTGATTTTGATGAATATACTGCAGGTGTTGCTAATGCAGATGGTGCTGCTTTCTATTTCTCTGTAGCTGATGATAATACAGCATCTGCAACCTATACTTTCACTTTAAAGAATACTGCAACATCAGCAGAATATACTTATAGTGTATCTGGCAAGGCTCACCCTGCTGGAACATTCCAAGCAATTAAGATTGATAAGGCTAAGTTTGGTCTTTAATTCAGTTACCTAGGCAGAACAAAATAAAAAGGTTGGGGAAATCAATTCCTCAACCTTTTCTTTTGAACTCTTTAACTTTCGCATGTGCTCAAGTTGTATTTTTAGACAACAGACAACGGACAACAGACTAGGCTTCGCCTCGTTGACTCGTTGACTTGTTGACTCGTTGACTTAATTTTTAAACCTTTAATTAGAGCCTGAGACGAGTGATATGTCAAACAAGTTTGAACATATCCGAGACGATGGTTCTAATCGACAAAGTCAAACTTTTAAAAATACCTAAACCTTTTATACTTCCAAAGAAAGTAGTATCTTTGCAAAAAACTTGACTGATTATGAAACTGAAATATAAATTCGAGATTCAGGAGGTGGCAGGTCTTAACGTGGCAATAGCAGTAGGCCCTGGCAGTGAGCATTTTAACGCCATCATTAACCTGAACAATACAGGAAAGGATTTCTTTGAACTGCTGATGCAAGGCAAGGAACGCGAGGAGATTATAGCAGAAATGCAACAGCGTTACGAGGTAACACCTGGGGTGCTTGAAGAAGAACTTGATAAGTTTGTGGCACAACTGCAGGAAAAAGGTGTAATGGCATGACAGGCACTTACCGTATAGCAGATACCCTGGTACAGATTACCTCACTGCATGGTGAGGTGCATGCGCTTTGTGTCGACTATAAGGCAGAGGGAACTCCACAACTGCAAATAGTAACCACGCAGCAAGATATTGATAACGAGGGTGAACAGAGCGATGCTACACGGATGAAAGAGGGATTGCCACCCTATACCTATCCAGATGGTTATCTTGAAACGCTGGCAGTATATCGGCAGCTTGCCCTATGGATGACACAAAACCGTGATACGTTGTTGCTGCACGGTTCGTGCATCAGTGTGGATGGAAAGGCTTATCTGTTTACTGCCCGTAGCGGTACAGGAAAAAGCACGCATGTACGTTTGTGGCGTGAACTGTTTGGCAATCGTGCTGTAATGGTGAACGACGACAAACCATTGGTGCATGTGAGTCAGCAGGGTGCAACCATCTTTGGCACGCCTTGGAACGGAAAGCATCAGTTGGGTAGCAACATCAGTGCTCCTTTAAAGGCTATCTGCATCTTGACACGTAGTGAAAAGAACCACATAGAGGAACAAACACCACAACAGGCAATGCAATCTTTGCTGCAGCAAACGCATTTACCTAAGGAGGCATTGACTCAGGCATTGACATTGCTGGGGCTTTTGCTAAAGCATGTAAAACTTTATCGCCTGGGTTGCAACATGAATCCAGAAGCTGCACAGGTGGCATTTAATGGCATGAACCAATGAACGCTACGTTTGAAGAAATACTGCAAAAGCAGGGACAGTTGGTTTATACTAATGTGGGAACATCGATGCTTCCGTTATTAAGGCAGCACCGTGACCTGCTAATCATAGAGCGTAAGCCAGAAGGGCGTCTGCATTGGCTGGACGTACCCTTGTATCGACGTGATGATGGCAAGTATATCCTGCATCGCATTTTGTGGGTAAGAAAGAAAGACTACATTATTTGTGGTGATAACCAGTGGCGACCAGAACGTGGCATTACCGATAGGCATGTTATCGGTGTTCTTCGTGCAGTGAAACGTAATGGTAAGGTGATAGAAATGAATTGCGCCAAAATGCGGTTGTATGCCTATGCGCAGTTCTTTCTGTATCCGATAAGGGCAGTATTTGTAATGGCTCGTGGATTAGTAAGGAAATATGTTTAGAAAGGTTTGGAATCTATTACCAGCAAAAGACCGTAAAACCTGTATTTGGGTAGGGTTGGCGGTGTTTATCAGGGCGCTACTGGATTTTGCCAGTATAGCGGCCTTATTGCCTATTCTGGTAATATTGCTTGGTGATGATCCCGACAAGAGCAAAGCATTGCTGCTATGTGGTGCGGTATTGGCTTTCATTCTGCTAAAGAACGGATTAAGCATTATATTGACTCGTTTCCAAAGTAAGTTTCTGCTAAGACTCTATAAGTATTTTAGTCATAAACTATTCTATAACTATTACCATCGTGGCTTGCTGTTCCTGAAAAGCAAAAGTACAGCACAACTGGCAAGTGAGGTGAACTTTATCTGTTATGCCTTTAGCCTAAACATTCTGAACCAAGGAATACAGTTGCTTGGAGCAATGTGTCTGGTAGTGCTGATGGTAGGCGCCTTACTGTGGTGGGCTCCTTTGGCAGGTGTACTGATGTGTGCTGGATTTTTGCCAATAGTGGCCTTTTATCTTTTATTTGTGAAGAAACGCACCCGTCGTTATGGCGAAGAGGAGATAGAAGCCAGAAGGGCACAGGCACGTACGGTAAATGAAACGTTTCGTGGCTTTGCCGAATTAGAGGTTAATGGTGCCTATCATCAGCTGGAAGAAGCTTTTCTGCATGGTTTGGATACCATTAACCAATGTCGTTTACGTATGGAATTGGTTCACGCAGTTCCTCCTATGCTGAGCGAAGCTGCTATAGTGCTGGGTATTGCACTATTGCTTGTGTTTGGACAGGGTGATTTGCGCATCATGAGTGGCGTATTTGCCATTGCTGCTTTCAGGTTAATTCCTGCAGTGCGTAGCATCATGAGTTGCTGGACTGTTATGCGTACCTATAGTCATTGTGTAGATATTATAGCAGATGGTATTAAGGATGAAGCAACACTGCAGCAAAATCAGCAAAACATTCAGTTTAATAAAGAGATAAAGGTTACAGAACTGAATTTTACCTTCCCAGATGGTGGCCAGATTCTGAACCATTTTTCACTTACCATCAATAAAGGTGAATGTCTGGGTATTAAAGGTCCTAGCGGTTCTGGTAAGAGTACCTTGTTCAATCTGTTGCTGGGCTTTTATCCTGCAACAAGTGGTGCCATCACAATTGATGGTGAACAGCTACAACCATCCAATCTGCAGGCGTGGCATCGATTGGTAGGTTATGTGCCACAAGAGATATTCATTATGAAAGGAGATTTGGCACAGAACATTGCCCTTGGACAAACAGATATTGATGAAGAACGCTTGCTACAGGTTCTTGAACAAGTTCGTTTGAAAGAGTGGGTTGATACTTTGCCAGAAGGTATTCATACGCCATTGGGAGAATTTGGCAGTCGCCTTTCAGGTGGACAGAAACAACGTATTGGCATTGCCCGTGCTTTGTACAAACAGGCAGAGATTTTGTTCTTTGACGAAGCTACTTCTTCTCTTGATAACCAAACAGAAATGGAGGTGAACCAGGCTATTATGGATTTATCTGCTCATCACCATGAACTGACAATGGTAATCATTGCTCACCGTGAGAGTTCACTTACCTGCTGCCATAGAGTGGTGAGTTTGTAATAAAAGTTTAAAAGTTTAAAAGTTTAAGAGTTTAAAGGGTTAAAAGTCAACGAGTCAACAAGTCAACGAGTCAACGAGGCGAAGCCTAGTCTGTTGTCTGTTGTCCGTTGTCCGTTGTCTAAAAATACAACTTGAACAAATACGAAAGTTAAAATATATTATTATCAAATGAAACGAATCATTCTATCAATTTTCGCACTGATGCTCACCGTTGGTACATGGGCTCAGGAAAGCAACAAGTATCTAGAAGCAGTAAATGCAGATCCCCAGAAGTCGTATGGTACAGATTATCCTTATGGATTTGAAATGGGAGAACTTACCAAATCGCCTAAGGGTTATAAACCATTCTACATTAGTCATTATGCTCGTCATGGTTCACGTTACTATTGGAATGACCAATTATACAAACAGCTCGACACTTTGCTGACAGCTGCACATAACCAGCAGAAACTAACTGCCGAAGGTGAGGCTTTCTATAAGCGATTTGTAGGGGTAAAGGATGAGTTGATGACAGGCGTGAGCGAGTTGTCGGAACGAGGTTGGCAGCAGCATCAGACAATTGCAAGAACAATGTATAACCGCTTTCCAGAAGTATTCAAGAAGGGTGGTCATATTATGGCAATCTCTTCTTTGTCTGGTCGTTGTGTTATCAGTATGTCGGCATTCTGTCAGGAACTTACACAATGTAATCCTGCTCTTGAAATTCGTGAACAGTCGTCACGTTTTACGCTAAATGCTGTTGTTCCTGATGACAAGCAGAATCCAAAATTCAAGGAATTTCCTACTGTTAAGCCACGATATGAAAGTAGTTCTATCAAGATTCCTCACGATGGAAGCCTATACAAGAATATCACTAACCGTGTGTTCACCACAACCGATGGCTTGCCTGGTGCACAATGGATAGCAGGTAACCTGAAGAATCTTTATACATCGCTTCCTAACATCAATCATGAGGGCTTAATGGGTAATATTGTTACTGATGATGAAATTGTTAAAGACTGGGAAGTATCTAATTTAGGTTCTTATTCTTGGGTATTTTCATTGCAGTATAAGATGATTCCTATCCTTGAAGACATTCTTCAGAAGGCACAGGATGTTATCGAAGGTCGCAATGCAGATGTAGCTTCGCTTCGTTTTGGGCACGACTCATGCTTGGGTCCTTTAACCGTTTTGATGGGTTTGAATGGAGCCGACTTAGACCCAGAGAATCCATACGAGGTAAAGAACTGCTATCAGAACTACCAGACATGTAAGGCATCAAACATACAGCTGATATTCTATCGCAGCAAGAAAGCTGGCTCTGACATACTTGTTAAATGCTTGTTGAATGGCTCTGAAGCAACTATGCCAGTGGCAACAGACATGTTCCCATATTACAAATGGATAGACGTGTATGATTTCTACAGCAAACGCTGCAAGGAACACCAATAATTATCTAAAATGCATAACACAGTGCAATTACGCCACTGATACCAATGTAGAGGTAAATAATTTTTCGGAGTAACTTCATTGGCAAACGCTTAAATACTATAGCGCCAATCCATGTGCCTAGTAACACTGCAGGAATAGCACAGAGCCATGAGCTGAATACCTGTTGGGTGAGATAACCGTTAAGGAAACGGATTACAGTCATGGTAAGGTTTCCTATCAGAAAGTATGTCTGCGCAAGCACGGCATACTTTTCTTTTGTTTCTGAAACAGAAAGGAAATAAAGAACAGCTGGTGGTCCTTGCATTCCAAAGAATCCACCCATCACTCCCGAGAGTGTACCTAATGAAAGCTGTGTGGGTAGGTTTGTCTTTATTCGTACTTTGTTGGAAAAGAACCAAAAGTAGATGGCAGCTATTATCAGCATTAATCCTAGGAAAATCTGCAATGCAGTGCTGCTTAGCTTTCCCAGAAAGAGTATGGCAAGGCAGCTTACCACTAGAAATGTAATGAGCATGGGAATAAGCCTTTTCCATATAAGGTGCTTCCTTAATCTCCATACAATCACGGCAGAAGTTAAGCTGGCAAGCATGCCTGAGAGGGTAGTTGCCTCGGCATAGGAAGGTAGCAGGTAGGGTAGCATTGTCATAATGAAAATGCCGAAACCAAAGCCTGTAGTGCGCTGGATAAATGCTGCACACATGGCAAATGCCGAGAGCAAAAGTAAAACCTGTACCGTCATTCTCTATATAATTATACGCAAAATTACTATTTTTCTGGTTGATTTACTCCGTAATCATTAAATTTTTAGTATTTTTGAACCATAAAGATTTACTATTATTTACGAAAACACTTTAACACGATATACGAATGAATAATCTATTAGATGAAAAGTGCATCAATTTAGGATTTGGTTTGATGCGCCTTCCACAAACTGCCGATAACCAGATTGACGTAGAGCATACGAAAAAAATGGTCGATGCGTTCATTCAGGGTGGAGGAAAGTATTTTGATACAGCATTTATCTATGGTGGTAGTGAACCTGCAACAAAATTAGCGCTGGTTGACCGCTATCCACGTGAGTCTTATTATTTGGCTTCAAAGTTGAATGCAGCAGAATTTGCCTGCAAGAGCAAGGAAGAGGCTCTGAATGAGATCAACATTACTTTGGAACGTACTGGTGCTGGGTATCTTGATTTCTATCTTTTACATGGCATTGAAGAATCAAACAAGGACAAATATGATGAATATGGTCTTTGGGATTATGTAAAGCAGTTGAAGGAAGAAGGCAAGATTAAGCATTATGGTTTTTCTTTTCACGATTCACCAGAACTGTTGGATAAATTACTGACAGATCATCCTGATGCTGAGTTTGTACAGTTACAGATTAATTATGCCGACTGGGAAGATAGAAATGTGCAAAGTCGTGGTATTTACGAAGTAGCAGTAAAGCATGAAAAACCTATTATTGTAATGGAACCAGTGAAGGGAGGCTTGCTTGCCAATGTTCCTGATGTGGTTGACAAAGTATTGAAAGAAGCAGATAAGGATGCTAGTGCTGCATCTTGGGCTATTAGATATGTTGCATCATTGCCAGGTGTAATGGTGGTATTGAGTGGAATGAGCAATCTGCAGCAGATGGAAGACAACTTGTCGTTCATGAGTGATTTCAAACCTTTTACTCAGCAGGATTTTGATACTATTCAAAAAGCTCGTATTGCATTGGATGGAGTTGAGCGTATTCCTTGTACAGGGTGTAGCTATTGCACACCTGGATGTCCACAGGGAATTTTGATGCCACAATTGTTCAAAGTGCTGAATATAGAAAGGCAATATGGTGACTTGGCTCGTGCAAAGAATGATTACCAATGGATTCATGGTAGTGGAAAGGCTGGTGATTGTTTACAGTGTGGGCAGTGTGAGGAAGCTTGTCCACAACATCTTCCTATTATAGAACTGTTACAAGAGGTGGCAGAGAAACTGGAAAAATAAAGCGAGGATTTCTTTCCTCGCTTATTTTTTATTCTTGATCTTCTGACTGATCGATGACATCATCGAGTTGGTCTCCAATTTGGTCTTGAAGTTGTGCAACAAAATCAACGAATTGTTTTTTCCTCTTCAGTGGCTTTTTCGAGATTTGGAACTGCCTGCAGTGTAAAATCCAGCAATGTTTGATTCAGTTGCTTGTATAATTCAATTATCTTATCTTTTACCATGTTTGTTTTGTTTTAATTATGTCATCCCAGGAGTACTGGGATGACATGAGAGTATGTTCCAATTGTGTTAACTTCCTTTATATTACTTGCCTGTGAGCACACGACGAACTTCCTTTGCCCAAGGTTTTAGTTCATCTTCGCTCCAATAACCTGTACTCTTTGCACCTGGAATCAACATTGAGCAAGTTTCAACTTTATCAGCTACTGACCATGCGCACCAACTTAGCTTGCGATCAGCCATCCAATTTACCCATGCATTCCACTCCTGCATGTTGACAGGACCATCACCACTTGCCTCCATACCAGCACATTCGCTCAAGAAGACAGGAATACCTTTTGCAATGGCAGCATCAGTACGATCACGCAACCATTGTCCGTGAGTTGCAGCATAGAAGTGAACAGTGTACATCAGGTTCTTACCCTTCATAGGAGAGTCTGCAACAACATTGATATCCTGATCCCAGTGAGGGCAACCTACCAAGATTACGGCATCTGGTTCAATTTCACGGATAGCCTTGATACAGTTGTCTGAATACATCTTTACTTCTTCCCAGCTTTCATAATCTGGTTCGTTATACAACTCATAGATTACGTTAGGAACACCTTTGTATTTGATAGCCATTTCGCGGAAGAATTTCACAGCATCTTCTTCGAAGATATCATGACTATGCCAGTCGATGATTACATATACGTTGTTTGCAATGGCAGCATCTACTACATTGAACAAGCAACGCAAACCATGTGCAGGATTCTGTAGGTAACTATTTACCATTTCCTCGTTGAAAGGACGACTAACACCCATACTGGCACGCAATACGTTTGCTCCCCATTCCTTTACAAAATAAGTTACTGTAGAATCATTCCAGAAACGTGGCCAGATTTGGTGCCAGCCATAGCTGATTCCACGCAATACCACTTCTTCACCACTTTCGTTCATTAGTTTTGTGCCTTCAACGTGCAATTTCTCAACCTTTTTAACTGGTGGAGTTTGTGGTTTTTTAGGCTGTTTTGCCTGAACCTGCATACAGAGCATCAATGCTGCTGTTGCCAAAAGAGTTTTAAATACTTTCATAATGTTTGTGTAATTTATAGGGTTAATAATTTGTGTTATTTCTTTCCAAATTCTGGGTCAATCTTTATCCATGCAGATACCGCAAAGGTAATGGCACATGATGCGATGACAATAATAAAGTATGTTGTGTAACCAACCATTTCTTGTAAGGCTCCTGCAAATAATCCAGGTACTAGCAAGCTAAGTGCCATGAATCCAGTGCAGATAGCATAGTGCGATGTCTGACTTTCACCTTGTGCATAATATATAAGGTATAGCATGTATGCAGTAAAACCAAATCCATAACCAAACTGTTCAATGAAGATAAATGCATTGATAACAGCAAAGTTCTGAATTTGAAAGATACTTAGCAATACATATAATACATCAGGAACGGTAATGAGTAATACCATTGGCCAAAGACTCTTTTTCAAACCCCATTTTGCTGCAAGGAAACCACCCAGAATACCACCTAATGTTAAACCGATGATTCCTACAGTACCTGTAGCTAAACCAAATTCCTGAGTACTCATGCCTAATCCACCTTGACTTGGAGGATCGAGTAGGAATAATGTTCCTACACTGGATAGTAGAGCTTCAGGGAAACGGTAGAAGAACATGAAGCATATTGCAGGAAGGGCACCTGGTTTCTTAAAGAAAGTTGTGAATGTCTTTACGAAATCCTGCATCAGTTCATGAGCAGAATGTTCATTACTAGGCACATCTTTCTCTGCCTTTGGCATAAAGAAATAGTGGTAGATGGTTAATAAACCAAAGATGATAGCTAATACAAGAAAGGTGATGCTCCAAGAACGATGAACATTTCTAGTCATAGTTTCTAGCAAACCAGCAAGCATTACCAATAAGCCTTTACCGGCAATAGTTGAAAGACGATAGAACGTGCTACGAATACCCACAAAAAGACTTTGCTTATGGGAATTCAATTCAAGCATGTAGTATCCATCGGCAGCTATATCATGTGTTGCACTGAAGAATGCCAAAATAGCAAAGAATATAAGTGAAAGCGTTACAAACCAGTGTGTTTCGATAGATAGTGCAACACCAAGAAAACTGAAGGTCATCAAAATCTGCATCAAGATTACCCACCAGCGTTTTGTGCGAATTAAATCTACGAAAGGACTCCAGATAGGCTTTATTACCCATGGAAGCGTAATAAGACTTGCAAAGAAGGTTGTAGCTTCGTTAGATAATCCCAATCTTTTGAACATAACGATTGAGATGGCTGCTACCGCTACATTTGGCAATCCTTCTGCAAAATATAGTGTAGGAATCCATTTCCATGGATTTCTTGATTTCTTTATTTTATCTATATTATTCATATTGCTTTATCAATTCTGCACCTGGATAATAGTGTGCCAATATTTCATTGTATTTGTATCCTTTATCGCCCATTACAGCAGCTCCAATCTGGCAAAGGCCAACACCATGTCCCCATCCTAAACCATGAAGGGTGAAGTTGTTATGTGCATCCTTGTGTACAGTGAAATTACTGCTATAAAGGTGTGTTTGTGAAAGAGTGCGACGAATCTCCAATTCTTTTCCTATAGTCTTTGTAAGAAGTGAACCTACGATTTTCAGTTCGATAATTCTTCCCGAACCACCTCGCTTTACCGGTATTAAGTCTTGAATAACACCAAAATCCAATCCACTCTTTTCTTTTATCAATGCAGAAAGACCTTGTTGTGTGTAGGTAACGCTCCAACGGAAGAAATCATGTGTTTCCTGATCGTATTTATTAAGAATCTGTCTTAATATCAAAGGATTATTGGTATTGCAGAACGTGTCTGCATCACCAATCCTATCATCTTTAACAACCAGATAAGGATAGTCTTTATCTTCCCAGCAGCTGCTATATAATTCCATCTTGCCACCACAGCATTTGCTGAAACGTGCATCGCATATTTCATTGTTATACATCAGCAAAAGTCCGCGTGTTTCATCAATTGCCTGCTGTACATGAGGATTTTCTGCTTTCTGTATACCTTGATATCGTTGACAATGATCATCTGCACATACATCATATAGTTGATGTTCAGAGTGTCCATACCAACGAATAATTTTATCATCTGTAATAACTTCGCCACTTGATGTTGATTCATCCTTGTGTTTGATTTGTTCTATGAGCCAGCTTCGTGAGATGAGAGCATGTGCCTAGAGCAACTCTAATCCTGGATGTTCAA
>JAGHTY010000099.1 GCA_018065125.1 Candidatus Minthousia equi | reverse complement strand
ATGTTACCTTTGCTGGAGCCTGCCAAAAATAGCACAAATGTAATATCTTTACTTTTTCTAGATGCTAACAAACCCTTATCTGTACATGATACCAAGATGGTAACATAGTAATTGTTACCAAAATGAGAGACTATACCAAGTGCTAATTAACCAAATAAATTAAATGCATAAAATTATGAATTTTATTGATAATATATTTGGAAATCCCGAATAAACGTCGTATCTTTGCACAAGTATTTTGTTCCCTCGCGACGTATCAATTGCCGCCTCGCGAGAAAGCAAAAAAACACACGATTTATCCTCACCCAAAATAGTTAGTTTCGCAAACGAAAAAAATAATTACCCAAATATGAACTACTTAAAACTTATCATCCTGGCACTGCTGCTAATTATTCCCGGCATTGCCACTGCACAGAAGAAAAACCAGAATAAAAAGCAGGAAAACAACTATACCGTGCGCATTGAATCGGGCTTGGTACAGGGATTTGAGCAAGAAGGAACACTGGCATTCCTGGGCATCCCCTATGCCAAGGTTGAACGATTTATGCCACCACAGCCAGTAGACAGATGGGACAGCGTGATGGTGTGTAACCACTGGGGACCAATGACCATGCAGAACGTGGGACGCGAACTGCCCGAATCAGAAATGAGCGAGAACTGCTGCGTGCTGAACGTGTGGACAACCAACCGAAACGCCAAGAAACCAGTGATGCTGTGGCTGCATGGCGGTGGTTTCGACTCGGGTACATCGGCATGGAACCCTGGCATGGGACTTGCCAAGGAGGATGTGGTAGTAGTGAGCATCAATCACCGACTGAACATCCTGGGATTCCTTGACCTGTCGGCCGTATCGCCTAAATACAAATACTCGGGAAACGTGGGCATGATGGACGTGGTGGCTGCCTTGCAGTGGATTCACAAGAACATTGCCCTGTTTGGTGGCGACCCAAGCAACATTACCGTGTTTGGCGAATCGGGCGGAGGCGGAAAAGTGGGCACACTGCTGTGCATGCCTCAGGCAAAGGACCTGTTTAACAAGGCAATCATCCTGAGTGGCACCATCCTGAACGTGAACACAAAGCAGATGACCGAAGAACTGGGCAAGGCCGTGCTGAACGAACTGGGCATTAGCAAGGAAAACATTGACGCGATAAAGAAAGTGCCCTACAAGGAGCTGTATGCTGCCGGACAACGTGCCATGGCAAAGAGCATTGGCACACGCAAGCCTGGCACACCCATGATGTGGGGATTTGGTCCTACACCCGATGGCGAAGTGCTGACGCAGCAGCCTTTCCAGCCAGGATTCTCGGCTTTCTCAAACCACAAGCCTATCATCATCGGTACTACCTTCAACGAGTTGCAGCCACTTACCTACAACCAGCCTTTAACTATTCAGGAGGCACGAAAGGCACTTGAACCTGTGTTTGGCAACCGCACGGATGAGTACATCGAGGCATTTGACAAGGCATGGCCAGAGCATTCTACAAACGATCTGCTGTCGGCCGACCGCCTGTTCCGCCCCAAGACCATCATCACAGCGGATTACATCTCGGCACACCACTCGGCTCCAACCTACATGTATATGTTTACATGGCGCTCACCACTGAACTCGGGATCGGTACACGGACATGAACTGAAATTCTGTTTCAACACCCTGAACCATGCCGAAAACGAACTGCCAAACCCTACCGCTGCCGACCAGCAGCTGGCTAACAAGATGAGCGAGGCATGGGCAAGATTTGCACATACAGGAAACCCTAACACACCTAACCTGCCTGCATGGAACCCCTACACTGCCGAGAATGGCGAAGTGATGATATTTGACTATAACTGCTACACACGCAACAATCCCGACCGCAAGCTGGAGGAGATTATAAACGACTGCTGCTTTAAGCAACTGGGTGAATTCAATGCCAAGAAGGCCGAGAACCAGTCATACGTAATCCCTGAAACGAACATTGGCAATGGCTATCCACGCATTCTGGCAGACAACAGCGTATTGTTCCGCGTGCGTGCCAAGGATGCCAGCAACTGGAGGGTTTCGCTTGATCCCGACTGCCGCTTCTACATTCAGCAGGATGGCACATGGATGGCGCACACCAAGCCTTTGGTAGAGGGATTTCACTACTACTGGTTTACCATTGACGGGGTGGACATGAGCGACCCTGCCAGCAAGAGCTACTTTGGCTGCGGACGCATGTGCAGCGCCATTGACATCCCTGAAAAGGATTGCGACTTCTACACCCGAAAGGATGTGCCACACGGAAGGGTGCAGCAGCTGGAATACTACTCTGCTGTGCGTAACAAAACCGTTGGCGTGTGGGTGTACACCCCCGCTGGCTATGACGATGGCAAGAAGAGCTATCCTGTGCTGTATCTGCAGCATGGCGGTGGCGAGGACGAAACCGGCTGGGTGAACCAGGGAAAGACACACTACATTATGGATAACCTGATTGCCGAGGGAAAGGCAAAGGAAATGATCATTGTAATGGCAAACGGCACCTACAACGTGCCAGGTGTGGGTTTTGGCTATAACATAGCAGGCATGAAGCCTATTGAAAAGGAAATGACCGAAACGTTTATTCCGTTCATTGAAAAGAACTTCCGCGTGAAGAAAGACCGTGCAAGTCGTGCCATGGCGGGCCTTTCAATGGGTGGTGGACAAACCTTCTTCACTGGCTTGCAGCACACCGAGCTATTTGCTCACCTAGGTATTTTCAGCACAGGAGTATTTGGCGGCATTCGCGAAATGGGCAGATTTGATGCAGAAGCAGCATTACCAGGATTGCTCACAAATGCTGCCCGATACAACAAGGAGCTGAAGACACTCTACATCTCGGTAGGCACCGAAGACCCTCGCATCACCCCTACCACAAAGGCAGTGGAAGACATGCGTGCAAGGGGGTTGAACATCACATTCAACACCTTCGCTGGTGATCACGAATGGCAGGTTTGGCGCAAATCGCTACACGACTTTGTTCAGAAACTATTCTGAAACTACTCAGACTTGGGGCACAAAACCCTTCTCAACGTAGTTGTAGATGCTTTGGCACACACGCGAAGAGAAGGCCTGTCCGTAGGCAACGAGCTTTGCCCACTGCGCCTCATCCAGCTGTGCAAACTGCTGCTTAGAGATATCCTCTTTTATCAATCCATGCACAAAACCGGCATTGAAACTGTCGCCAGCACCAATGGTGCTTACAGTTTCTATCTTCTTTACCGGATAGGTGGCTTGGAAATTTGGGGTAATAACCCTGATGCTGCCTGCACCATCGGTACAGATGAAGTTAGGACAATACTTACTTAGATGCTCGTGGTAGATTTGCTGTGCATCGGTAATGCCAATCATATTGCCAAAGTCCTCGGTAGAGCCACGCACCACATCTGCAAAGCCATAATTCTCGATGATGTTCTGCATGGTTCGGTCAAGGTCGGCTATATGAGGCTTGCGGAAATTAATGTCGTAGTAGATGATGGCACCATTGGCCTTTGCCATGCTGAGGAACTTGCGCACCTGAGGACGAATCAATGGATTTATGGCAAAGAAAGAACCAAAAAGAACCACATCGCCCTGTTGCAACTGAGGTAACGCATCACCTAACTGCACGCTGTTATGATCTTTATAGAACTGATACTGGGCATCGTTCTGCTCGTTGAGAAATGCCAGGGATAAGTGCGACTTGGTGTTCTGCTGGATATTTACATAGGTAGCATCTACATTGTTATCCTGCAGGAAATTCACCATTAACTGCCCCACATGATCATCGCCAACCTGCCCAATAAAACTGGTAGGTATGCCCGAACGACCCAGGGAAATAATACTATTGAAGGCCGAACCGCCCGGCACTGCCGAAAGCGGTTGGTCTTCCTTAAAGATGATATCGTACACCGTTTCACCGATGCCGTATGCTCGTCTCATGTGTCTAAATCTTTTTGACAACAGACAACGGACAACAGACAACTGTCACTCGCTACGCTCGTACGATAACGATAACGAAAACTTGTTGACTCGTTGACTCGTTGACTTTACTTCTTGTTTACAATTGCAGCCTTCTCGATTGGCAGGCATGCCTTGTAGTTTTCAATATAACGATTGAATCCCTCAACATCGGCTGGATCTGGAGCAATCTCGGTACCGGTATTGCCAGCAAAGACAACCTCTTCCAACCAATCTGCCAAATTCTGCTTCTTTTCATTGTTCACTACGAAACTGGCCAGCAGGGCAATACCCCATGCACCACCCTCGCCTGCTGTTTCCATGACAGAGATAGGTGAATTGAGGGCAGCAGCCAACATCTTCTGACCTACTACTGGAGTCTTGAAGTAACCACCATGACCAGTGATGCGGTCGATCTGGATGTGCTCTTCGTTCAGCAGAATGTCGTTACCAATCTTCAATACGGCAATTGCACCATACAGGTGAGCACGCATCAGGTTTGCCAAGCTGAACTTGTCGTTAGCAGAGCGAACAACCATAGGGCGACCC
>JAGHTY010000167.1 GCA_018065125.1 Candidatus Minthousia equi | reverse complement strand
TCTGTGTTTTTTCAGTGTGCAAAATTAATCATTTTGCCGATAATTGTCAGTTTTTTTATGTTCAGTTCGCTTGATTGTAAAAAAACATTATCTTTGTTCTTTGGAATATTAATAAAACTAATAACGACGAAATGGGAAAAGTTTTGATTATTGGTGCTGGTGGTGTGGCTACAGTTGCTGCGCACAAGGTGGCACAGAACCCAGACGTATTTACAGAGATCATGATTGCCAGTCGTACACAGAGCAAGTGCGATGCCATTGTAAAGGCTATTGGTAATCCCAATATAAAGACAGCAAAGGTGGATGCCGATTCTGTAGAGGAGTTGGTGAAGCTGATGAGTGAATACAAGCCAGACATCGTGATGAACTTGGCATTGCCTTATCAGGACCTGACCATTATGGAGGCTTGTCTGCAGACTGGTTGCAACTACCTGGATACTGCAAACTATGAACCAAAGGATGTGGCTCACTTCGAGTACAGCTGGCAGTGGGCGTTCAAGGAACGTTTTGAGCAGGCTGGGCTGACTGCAATCCTTGGTTGTGGCTTTGACCCAGGTGTGAGTGGTGTATATACTGCTTATGCAGCCAAGCATCATTTTGATGAAATTCAGTATCTGGATATTGTTGACTGTAATGCTGGTAATCACCACAAGGCATTTGCTACTAACTTTAACCCAGAAATCAATATCCGTGAGATTACCCAGAAGGGACAGTATTACGAAAATGGCGAGTGGATTGAAACAGAGCCTATGGAGATTCACAAACCATTGACTTATCCAAATATCGGTCCTCGTGAAAGCTACTTGCTACACCACGAAGAACTGGAGTCATTGGTAAAGAACTATCCAACTATCAAGCGCGCCCGTTTTTGGATGACTTTCGGTCAGCAGTATCTTACATACCTGGATGTAATCCAGAACATTGGTATGAGTCGTATTGACGAAGTGACCGTTGATGCACCATTGGCTGATGGTACTGGTACTGCTAAGGTAAAGATTGTTCCTTTGCAGTTCCTGAAGCTGACTTTGCCTAATCCACAGGACTTGGGCGAGAACTACGAAGGCGAGACCAGCATTGGCTGTCGTATTCGTGGCTTGAAGGATGGCAAGGAGCAGACTTACTATGTTTACAACAACTGTTCACACCATGAGGCATTCCTGGAAACTGGTATGCAGGGTGTTAGCTACACTACAGGTGTTCCTGCCATGATTGGCGCCATGATGTTCCTGAAGGGACTGTGGAAGAAGCCAGGTGTATGGAATGTAGAAGACTTCGATCCAGATCCATTCATGGAGCAGTTGAACTGTCAGGGATTGCCTTGGCACGAGGTATTCAATGAGGATTTGGAACTGTAGTATCAAGCACATATTATTAACCTAATATATTATATGGCAAAAAAAGAAGAATTGGTTTCTGCCGCTCCTAACAGCGATAAGCTGAAAGCCCTTCAGGCAGCAATGGCCAAGATTGAAAAGGATTTTGGTAAGGGATCTGTAATGCGCATGGGCGACGAGCAGATTGAGCAGGTAGACGTTATTCCCACAGGTTCTATCGGATTGAACTTGGCACTGGGTGTTGGTGGTTATCCTAAGGGAAGAATCATCGAAATCTATGGTCCAGAATCATCTGGTAAAACCACACTGGCTATACATGCCATTGCCGAGGCGCAGAAGGCCGGAGGTATTGCTGCATTCATTGATGCAGAACATGCCTTTGACCGTTTTTATGCAGCTAAACTGGGCGTGGATGTAGATAACCTATGGATTTCACAGCCTGACAATGGTGAGCAGGCTTTGGAGATTGCTGATCAGTTGATTCGTTCGTCAGCAATTGATATTATTGTTATCGACTCTGTTGCAGCATTGACACCAAAGGCTGAAATTGAAGGTGACATGGGTGATAACAAGGTGGGTTTACAGGCTCGTTTGATGAGTCAGGCACTGCGTAAACTGACTGCTACCATCAACAAGACTAACACTACTTGTATCTTCATCAACCAGTTGCGTGAGAAGATTGGCGTGATGTTTGGTAATCCAGAAACCACTACAGGTGGTAATGCGCTGAAGTTCTACGCCAGCGTACGCTTGGATATCCGTCGTGTAACCAGTCTGAAGGATGGTGACGAAGTGGTTGGTAACCAGGTGCGTGTAAAGGTTGTAAAGAACAAGGTAGCTCCACCTTTCCGTAAGACTGAGTTTGAAATCACCTTTGGTGAGGGAATCAGCAAGATTGGTGAAATCATTGATCTTGGTATTGAATGTGGTCTTATCAAGAAAAGCGGTAGCTGGTTCAGTTATGAAGACAGCAAGCTAGGACAAGGTCGTGATGCGGTGAAACGCTTGTTACAAGATAATCCTGAGCTAGCTGAAGAGTTGGAACAAAAGATTATGGAAGAGATAAAGAAAGAGGCTTGCTAATGCAAGCCTCTTCTTTTTTATCAGTAGTTCTTGATTGTTACACTCGTAATATTTGTGTGGCTGCCATTCTGATCAATGTTGAGACCATATTGCTGCATCTTGGCAATGGTATCGTAGTTGTCGATGGTCCAGGTGTCCCCATTTGAATAGTTACCCATGTAGTTGTATTGGTTCCATTCTGGATTTACAGGAACCAAGAACTGATAATAGGTTGTTTCGCTCAAGGTAAAGATAATCTCAACCTTCTTTGAACTGGTGAAACTGCTGCCTGGGATGGCATAGCCCATGCTGGCCAATTGTGCTGCAGTATAAGATATGGTACCAGTGCTTCCTTCAGGAATAGCAGGCTGTTCTTCCTCTTGGATATCTTCTTCTGCACCAGTTCCTTCAGGGTTAACGGTAGGAGCACCACCATAGATATACTGCTCTCCGGCACAGTTTACAAACCAGTTGCTGTATTCATGATTTGCCGACCAGTTTTTGAAATCTGGATATGCCACACATACAGGAACGCGTTCAATAGGCCATTTCCAATCGCCAGGCGCTACAAACATCTGTGGTGCTTCGCCTGCGGTAGGTGAAGCAATAATGGCATCTGCACTATGTTCGTTGTGTTTCTTAACACGTAAGGTAAAGCCTGCTGCATTTGGATCTGCATTGTATGCCAAAGAGAAGGTTGCTGGTACGTTAATAGTTTGGCTAGATGCTGTTTTGCCATTAACACCATTTGTTTTTGATGCTGTATTTATCATAGGGTAGTAACCGGCATACTCACTTCCTTGTTCATTCATAGGAACGCCAAACAAAGCATGAATTTCGCCTAGTTCCTTTCTTCCACTTGGCTCATTGAATGAGATATATGAAGCCAAGGTACCACCACCTGCTAATGGCTGTATTGTAGCTGTGGTTTCACCACTAACATAGGTAACCTTAAGTACGATATCGTTAAAATCGTAGTCATCGGCATCACCCAAATCCTCGTAGGCAATAATCCAAGACTGTGACTCATCTGATGGAGGAGTAGGAGGAGTTGGGGTGTAACCACCAGAGCATTGCATTTCATCGATATTGATAGGTGCACTGGCAGATGGAGCCATCTGAGCACCATCTACTACGTGGTAAAGGTCTTCGTCACCAGATTTACCTTGTGCAAAGTGGTTGGTACAAGCCACAAACATGTTACCCTTGTAAGATACGCTTCCACCTTGAGCCGCAACTTTCTGTACTGCTGTTCCAATTTTTACAACAGCTTCGTTTCCTGCTGTTGCATATGAAATAAAGCCATTGTTACGGGTATAGCGGTTGGTTCCGAAGGTTGCTGTTTCCCTGACTTGGAATAGCGACTTGTCGTATAAATCAATGCCAGCATTATCCATATACAGATTCTTACATTCAATATATGATTCTCCGTCGATTACAAGATTCTTGCTACCATCAGCAAAATTAAGTGTTAAATCGCCTAATACTAGGGTCTTACATCCACTTTTCCAATTCTCGGATGTTGCAGTTATCTGCATGGAACCTGTAGAATAGTAACCCATATTACTCCACACTGCAGAGTTACTGTTAACTGTTGTGTTACCAGTGATGGTAATAGTGCCGGTATCTTCGTTGTAAAGACGTGAGGTGCCTTCCAAAGTAAGCGAGTTACCGGTAATAACACCAGAGTTAACAATGATGCAGCCTGCATTTCGCATTGCGATGTCGTTGGTAACATTCATGGTGCCCATGTTGTAGGTAAGAGTGTTGCCCGATGTGTTCCAAACAGGTAAGGTTATGGTTCCCTTGTTGTAGGTTGTATCATCGTTAAACTGAACATTCTGCCTGAAAGTTACTTTTGCACCTTCGCCAATCACAAAAGTTAAATTCTTGGCAAAAGAGATTTCTAAGTCGAATATTACCTCCGCTCCTGGCATGATATAGAATGTTGTATTGCCACCCGTGTACCAAGAACCAGTAATGGTGTTTGTTCCTTCAAAATAGATTGAGGTGCCATTGGTATCACCATTCCAGATGTTCATCTTTGTAGGATTTACACCATTACGGAAGACATAGTTGCCACCATCGCCTGAAATATTGAGTTCTTTACCCACTTCGATAGCATCGGATGGAACAACGGTTGGGAATGTTCCTTCTGGAACAGTTTCGGTCCAGGTTGTTAGGGCACCACCAGCACGTGTTGCTGCTTTGGTAAGACTAGCAACACCAAATTCAGCAGTGATTTTCTTTTCGGAAACAGTGGCAGGAACAACGGTGTAGTAACCGTCTTTTGACTCTTTCAAAATATAGACTGCTGCAATTGTCTTTGGCGCATCGAATTCAAAGTTTACGCTGTTTTTGCCACTGCTAGCCGAGATGGTCTTGATACCCATCAGTACAGCTTTCTTGTTAAGGATAGGGTTTGAAGAATAAGCCTTTAGGGTGTAATCTCCAGGTTCTTCTGTATAGATGGTGACGTCTGCAGTAATACGATCTGCAAGTGTCCAGTCTTGATTAGGGTCGATTGCACCAAACTGTTTTTCCCAGTTGGCCTTATAGAGATCTTCTCGGTAGTTAGGGTCGTAATAATCTGGGGTATCGGTACATGAAACCATTACTATTCCCACTAACATAAGGACAAGCATTGACAATTGATTTGTGACTGCTTTCATATCTATTGAGTTTTAATAATTCTATTATCAATAATGTGTAATATGCAAATATATGTTTTTTTTGTTAGTAGTTGCATATTATTCATTAGAATTATAACACAAATTAAGATTAGCGTGTTTCGGTGATAAGCGTTTCAAGATGTGGTATTTCTATTGCAGAACGCTTGAGGACAACCAATCCTCTATCCTGAAGGTTATTCAAGGCTTTTGAAATCTTATCGCGTGTTTCGCTTAGCTGTTCGGCCAGAACCTCCATTTTAATCTTGAGTTTCTTCTCGCCAGCAGGACGGGTGCAATGAGTATAGACAAAAAGTACAATTCGTTGTTCTACGCTGCCCTGTGGATTAGTCCAGAGTAGTTTCTTGGCATATTGTGCCTGTGCAGAGATAAGGTTGATGTAGTTAAGACGGAATACTTCATATTGTATCAGGTCTCGCCAGAACTCTTCTTTGCTCACTATAAGCGCACCTACATCCGACAGGGCATTGAAACCGTGGGTATAGCGTGTCTGTGGTCCGAACAAGACCTCGGGTTGCAAGACGGTAGGAGTGGGGATGTTCTCGTAGATAGCATATTGGTGATTGATGTCCCATATTTCCATTTGCACTTCACCACTAAGTATGAATACCAATGAATTACAGCTTGAATCCTGCTGGATGATACTATCGCCAGCCTTGTACTTAGAGAAGTCAAATTTTATTTTTTCGATAACCCAACTCATGTCACTACTGCCTAGGCCTTGAAACAGGGGTAGGTGTAGTAGCTTTTCGTACATTGACAATTCTATTGGCTTTTTCATCAGTTTTCGTTTTTTACAAAAATACGTGTTATCATTGACATGAGATAGCTTGTCGTTATTTTTTTGTTTTTTCTTTACGCTGTTTATACCTTTTTAATACAAACTTTTTCCTATCTTTGCGCCCGAAAAAAATGTAAAGCTATGGGAGAATTAGATTTTCAAGACATTGTCAGCGCATTTGTGACATTGTTTGCCGTGATTGATATTATTGGTTCTATTCCAGTTATTATCTCAATGAAAGAGAAAGGAAGGAACGTCAGTGCAATAAAGGCATCGGGTTATTCTTTATTGATTTTGGTACTTTTCTTTTTTGCCGGAAACTCTATTCTTAGTTTGTTTCAGGTTGATGTTGAATCCTTTGCTGTTGCAGGTGCCATCATCTTGTTCTTAATTTCGGTAGAGATGTTGCTGGATGTTGAACTATTCAAGAATCAGGGGCCTTCGAATGATTCAACATTGGTTCCTCTGGTATTTCCACTGATTGCTGGTGCAGGTTCGTTTGTAACCCTGTTGTCATTGAAGGCAGAATGTGATAACATCAGTATTCTGGTGGCATTGGTGCTGAATATGATTGTTGTATTTTTTGTACTACGTTCAACAGACATAATTCACCGTTTTTTGGGAAAGGGTGGTGTATATATGCTTCGTAAGTTTTTCGGTATTATCCTGATGGCAATGGCAGCACATCTGTTTACCGTGAATGTAGTGAAGATTCTGAATCAGGTACAGCAGTAATTACTTGATGAATTTCTTCTCGAGGGAGGGGGTGAAGAAAACGTCATTCTCTCCTTTTTCGTTGCTGTAAATCAAATAAACAATTAATTCAGGATGCTTTTCCAGAAAAGTCTTTGCCTTGTCGATACCCATAACCATCAGTGATGTGGCATATGCATCAGCTGTGGCACAATCCTTTGCTATTACTGTAGCAGACAAAAGGTTATGCTCAACAGGGAATCCTGTGTGCGGATCAATGGTGTGTGCATATTTCTTGCCTTCTTTATAGTAGAAATTACGGTAATTACCAGAGGTTGCCATTGCTTCATTGCTAAGCGACAGCATTTGTTGTAGATCTGTGTTGATATTCAAGGAATCCTCTATAGGTTTGTTGATGCCAATTTTCCAGGGTACTTGTTTGGGAGATATGCCTTTGGTTACAATTTCCCCACCAATCTCAACCAGATAGTTCTTAACCCCTTTTCTTTCTAGCAGGCGTGCTACAACATCCACTCCATAGCCTTTGGCAATGGAACTGCAATCAAGCATGATACGTGGGTCTTTCTTGTAAATTTTGTCACCTTCCAGATGAACTTTATCATATCCTACAAACTGCAAGATGCTATCTATAGTGCTTTTTTCTATGTTAAGACTGTCGTGCTTGAAACCAAATCCCCACAGGTTTACCAGTGGACTGACGGTAATATCGTAGTCGCCTTTTGTTTCTTTTGAGATATTCTGTGCCATCGTAAACACCTCCTTGAACATAGTGTTTATGGTTGTGTCTTTATTGCTGTTGATTGCACTGATGATACTTTTAGGATTGAAAGGTGAAAGTGATTCGTCCACTTTTGCCAGTTCTTGCTTTATCTCTGATTCAAGGTCCTTATCGTTTTGATAGGTAATGCGATAAATGGTGCCAAACACATATCCTTCGTTTTTGATATAGGGATACTTTGCTTTTTCCTGGTTGTTACGGATGATGAGGATGGTACCAATCACTAGCAATACCAGAAAAGGAATGCGCAGCAATGTCCACTTTGTTCTATTTGTCATGGTTTCTGTTATTTTTCTGTTTTAAGCTCTGGTTTCTTGATCTTCTTAGAAAGGTCAAAGGTTAGATAGTAGGAGGCTGTAAAACCAGAACTTCCTCCTGTTCCAAAACCTGGGACATAATATGGAGTAGCCTGAATTGGTTCTTTCTCAGACAATCTTTGCTTGTATCGAAGCATAAAGCCCATGTGAAAATTGTGTAGGATTTCTGCTTCGAGTCCCCACACAGCCTCAAACCAGGTGCGGTGGCTAGATAGTCCCTCATAGTCGAATGGTTGGCTGTCTTGCCATAGTGGGTCCTTAATGTTAGGACCGCTTGCATCGAATTTATAGGTAGTATAGGCCAGACGGAAACCAATATACATACGGTTATTCTGAGTCTTGTCTTTCAACATGTTGAAATCAGCTCCAATACGAAGGTATGGAGCAGCAGTCTTGTATCTAAGATTTGTCTCATCGTTTGTGGCATCATACTTGTCAAAGCCTAATTCTGCCACGGGGAAGTACTTATTCTTGAAATTAAGACGCAGTGCAGCTTCTGTACCAAGGGTAGAACCACCGACAAAGTAAGAGATGGGCTTGCCATTCTCTGCAGATAGCGACATGCCCTGAAATGTGGCAGGACCGGTTCGCTTGGCAATCTCGTTATTGACAGTTTCTTTTATTGTTTCTTCCTGAGCCTGTGCCGTAGTGAAGCAAAACCCTAATAGAAAACTACTTAAAATAAATGCGGAAATTCTCATTTTCAATATTGTCAACTTTAGGGTTGGTTACTACGACTGAGTCAATCAGAGGGTGATTGCCTTTTATGCTGGTTACATTATGCTCTACCCAAACACCACATTCAGGAGAATTGAAATGGGGAAGGTTGTCCTTCTCAATGATGTAGGTACCACTGGTATTTCGATATTCTATAACCACTGTGTCGGATGGATTGTAGTAACTCATTGGCATAGAAAAACTCTTGGCGTTGGTTAGTTTGTTGACTACCAATGAATCACCGCCATTTACCTTTAGAAAAACGTTTATCTCTTTAGTGATACTTACAGGTTCATCTTCCTGGTAAAATGTCCAGGTATTGTAAACAGTATTGTTCAGTGGGCAGTCCACAGAATTACAACTGGTGATACAGGTGATAGCCAGTAGGATACCGAGTGTTTTGGTAAAGATGTTTTTCTTCATATTTCAGATTTCTTTTTCAATCTGATAATTGTTACGCTCTGTTGAGTTGCGGCTGATAAGTTCTCCCAAGAAGCCTGCCAAGAAGAACTGACTTCCCAGAATCATGGTGGTTAGCGCAATGTAGAACCAAGGATTCTCGGTTACCAGACGGTATGGAAGACCATTCCACATTTGGTATAACTTGCTGAATCCTACAACTAGTACAGCAATAAAACCTAATATGAACATGATGCTACCGGTCAGACCAAAGATATGCATTGGTTTCATGCCAAACTTGCTAAGGAACCAAAGACTGATAAGGTCTAGGTATCCGTTTACGAAACGGTTCAAGCCAAACTTGGTCTTTCCATATTTACGAGCTTGATGGTGTACAACCTTCTCGCCAATTTTGCTAAAACCAGCATTCTTTGCTAGATAAGGAATGTAACGGTGCATTTCGCCATAAACCTCAATGTTTTTAATTACCTCTTTGCGGTAAGCTTTCAAACCACAGTTGAAATCGTGCAGATTCTTGATTCCGCTGACTTTACGTGCAGTTGCATTGAATAGTTTTGTTGGTATAGTTTTTGAAAGAGGGTCGTATCTTTTTTGTTTGTAACCAGATACGAGATCGTACCCATCTTCTGTAATCATGCGGTACAACTCTGGGATTTCATCAGGAGAATCCTGCAAGTCGGCATCCATTGTGATGACAACATCGCCTTCTGCACGTTTGAAACCGCAGTATAAGGCAGGACTCTTTCCGTAGTTCCTTCTAAATTTTATACCCTTGACATTAGGTGATTTCTGCTGAAGTTCCTCGATAACATTCCAAGAACGGTCGGTACTGCCGTCGTTCACAAAAATAACTTCATAAGAAAAGTTGTTTGCATTCATTACCTTGTCAATCCAGCAAAACAGTTCTGGCAAGGATTCTTCTTCGTTGAATAGTGGTACTACTACAGATATATCCATAATGAAGGTTGTTATATTATAGGGTACAAAGTTACGAAAAAAAACTATCGTTTCTTACTTAATAGGTGGAAAAATAAGAAATGCCTCTAAATTGTGATTTTTTAGACGAAGAATTTGGCGTACCCAAATAATTATACTACTTTTGCACCCACAAAATGGGTAAGTCCTATACGGCCAGCTCCCTTCGAATCCTCCAGGGCTTGATCGCAGCAAAGGTAGTTGGTTGTAGCGGCGCGATATAGATCGCTTACCCACCCGCCTCTTTAGCTCAGTTGGCCAGAGCACGTGATTTGTAATCTCGGGGTCGTTGGTTCGAATCCGACAAGAGGCTCAAAAACGGAAGCACGCTTCCGTTTTTTTTTTTGTTTTATCTCAGTTCTACGATTGTTATACCAGCTCCGCCAAACTGAACGTGCTCATCATGGAAATTCTTTACTTCAGGTACTGTTGCCAGGTATTCGCGGATGAGTGTGCGGAGAATACCAGAACCTGTTCCATGAAGGATTCGAACTCGGCCTACACCTGCTAATACAGCATCGTCAATGTAGTACATAATGGCTTGTACAGCTTCGTCTCCACGTAGTCCTCTAATATCTATTTCCTGTCGGAATTGTAACTTTCTTTCGTGTATATTATCCTGAGTTTGCTTGCTGACAAAAGTCGCTGCTTTTGGCGCTTCTTTTGCTTGCGAAGAACTTTTTTCAATTCTCTGAAGCTTTATGTTCGTTCGCATGCTACCGAATATAATCGTTGCATTATTGCCATTGATGCTTTCAACTTCGCCTGTTGCTGTCTGACCTTTAATTCTAACTTGGTCGCCAACCTTTATAATGTCAATATTATTCTTTTTGGTTTCGTTGGCATTATTTGTGGCCTGTTGAACTTTTGCCTGCTGCTTTTTCTCCTTGTTCTTTGCCTTGCGCTCTTGGCGTTCCAGTAATTGCTGCATCTTTTTTGCAATCTTGTCTTCGGCAGCATTCATGTCGTCTGATGCTAAGTTCTTTTGGAATTCCTGCATTTGCTGACGAGCTTCGCGGGTACGTTCTTTTTCTGCTTGTGCTTCCTTGATTTCACGAATAGTATTCTCGATAACCTTGTTACTTTGTTGCAGAATGTTTTCTGCGTCAGCCTTTGCTTGACGGATAATATCCTTTTTGTTCTTTTGCAGTTCTTCTATTTCTGCCTGGTATTTAGCCAAGGTTTGTTCCATCTGTTTTTCCTTGGCATGGATGTTCTGACGCTTGTTTTCCCAGTAACGCTTGTCGCGTACGATATCCTGCAGGTATTTGTCGGCGTTGATGTATTCCTGTCCCACAAGATTGCTGGCATCCTGAATTACTTCTTCTGGAATACCAATCTTTCTGGCGATTTCTACAGCAAATGAACTTCCAGGATTACCAATCTCTAGTTGATATAGGGCTTGCATCTGGTGACGATCATACAACATGGCACCATTTACAATTCCAGGATGGTCCTCGGCATAATGCTTAAGATTCTGGTAGTGTGTGGTAATTATACCAAAACTTTCTTTTTCATTGAAGCGTTTCAGCATGGCTTCTGCCAAAGCACCTCCAATCTGAGGTTCCGTACCTCCACCAAATTCGTCGATGAGCAACAGTGTACTTCTGTTGCTGTTCTTCATCATGATTTTCATGTTGAGCAAATGAGAAGAGTAGGTGCTTAGATCATCTTCAATACTTTGCTCATCACCGATATCAATCATCAGATTGCTGAAAACTCCAACATGACTATTTTCCTTAAGAGGAATAAGCATACCACATTGAATCATGTATTGCAGCAGGCCTACAGTTTTTAAGCATACGGATTTTCCGCCTGCGTTTGGACCAGAGATAATCAGTAGTCTCTGTTCCTTATTCAATAGTATGTTCAAAGGAACAACTTTCTTGTTGTGCTTTTCTAATGAAATCTGCAATAATGGATGAATGGCATCAATCCAATCAATGATAGTCGTGTTTTCGAAAGATGGCATAACAGAGTTGCTTTGAATAGCCCAGTCGGCCTTTGCTCTGATAAAATCTATCTGTGCAAGGAATTCGTAACTGTTCAGCAATTCTGGAATGACAGGTCGTATTAGAGCAGAAAAATCGGTTAGGATACGGATGACTTCTCGTCGCTCGTCACTTTCCAACTCTCGGATTCTGTTGTTTGCCTCTACTACCTCAGAAGGTTCTACGAAGACAGTTTTTCCTGATGCTGATTCGTCGTGAATAATACCTTTGATCTTTCTTTTTAATCCAGGAGCAACAGGGATAACCAATCTGCCATCTCGCATGGTAGGAGCAGCATCTTTATCTACAACTCCGTCTGATTGTGCACTTCTAAGAATTTGGTTCAAGGTCTTTGAAATGCTATTTGCTGTATGTGAAAGTTCATGACGTATTTGTGCAAGTAGTGGAGATGCACTATCTTTCATTTTTCCGTAATCATCGAGAATCATTTTGATTCGATCACTTAGTTGTGGAAAAATGGCAATACCTACGGTTAACTTGCATAGCTGAGGATAGCGATGCTTTATTTTATTTGCGATTACTTGTTCTTCACTATTAGAAATGTTACTTTCGCTTTCGTCAATAGATTCATTTTCGACTTTTTCTTCTTCTGCTCCATTTGTAATCCACTGACCATTGATGAAAATGCGTTTATGGCCTTTTTTCTTGGCCAGCATTGCTTTGTATGGGTTGGTTTCTTCCTTTGCCTGGAACTTGAAGTTCTTAGTGGAAATGGCATTTCCTTCTCCATTGTCACTTTTGTGAAGGAATCTAACAATTTTCTCGATAGTCTCCAATGAACGTTTTAGGTCGAACAATGCTTGTTCGTCCATGTATGCTCCCTCTAGTTTTATACGTTGTAAATCCTCACGAATATCATAAAAATACTGTGAGGGGAAATCTGTTTCCTCCTGTAGGATGTGTACAAATTCGTTTGTTCTTTTTAGGGCCACTAAAATGTCATCGTAGTTAGCCGAGAATTCCATCTGCTGTACTTTCTCGCGTCCAAGTGGACTGAGACATTTTTGTGATAGCAGGGTGCGAATTTCGTCGAAACCGATTTTATGTTCGTAGTTTGAGGGGTATATCATTGGTAAAGCATAAGGATTGTCGTTAAACAATAAAAGACATCCTTGTGGGATGTCTCATTGTAAGTGGGCGTTGACGGATTCGAACCGCCGACCCTCTGCTTGTAAGGCAGATGCTCTGAACCAGCTGAGCTAAACGCCCGTGCTTTTGAATGTTGCGGAGAGACAGGGATTCGAACCCCGGGTACCTCTCAGTACGACGGTTTTCAAGACCGTTGCAATCGACCACTCTGCCACCTCTCCAAGACTTCTTCGAAGTGTTGTGTATCTCAAAAGCGATGCAAAGGTACTGCTTTTTTTGAAATCTACAAGATTTTGTGCTAAAAAAATGCGGTAATTTCAAAAAAAAACACTTTTTCTTGCCTCTCTCATTATTTAAAATTATCTTTGTAAAGAATAAAATGTGTTTTCTGGAGATGAATTTTAAATCTAATTTTTTAAAACATAGGAACAGTTTCTTTCTTGTAATTTTGCTTTTTTTTAGCGGTGTATTGTTATATGCCGCTGACAATGTTTTTTTTAAACATGTAGATACACTTGATGGACTTTCAAATAATCAGATTAACGCGATCTTGAAAGACCAGCAAGGCTTTATGTGGTTTGGTACGGCATCCGGCTTGAATCGCTGGGACGGAAATCACATGAAGGTCTTTTTAAGTGATTCACGTAATGCATCTTCTCTTCCAGACAATTACGTATAGTCAATTCAGGAAGCACGCGACGGAATGCTTTGGATTAACACTAGTGGTGGTTGGGTAATCTATGATCCCAAAACCGAGTCGTTTGACAATGAAGTTGGTGCTACACTGGCAAAGATGGGCATTAAAGGATTGCCAAAGAATATCAGAATAGATCGTAATCGCAATATCTGGGTTAACGTTAAGGGTGAAGGTGTATATTATTACAAACCTGCCATGAAGTTGATGTATGAGTTTGCTTTCAGTGAACAGGAGGGCCTGCCCGAAGGAGAAATCTGTAGTCTGGATGAATGTCATGAAGGAATGGTCTGCTGTTATACAAACGGTAGAATGGTGTGCTTGGATGGTGAAAACAAGCGCATTGTATGGCAAGAGGATTATATAACAATGAATGGTGGTATGCATGGTGATGAATATCATGCATTTGCTGATAGAAAAGATAATATCTGGCTGTGGAATACACGTTCGCTATTCATCTATAAAAAATCTGCTAATGAATGGGTTAATTCTTTGCAACAGTTAGCAAAAGAGTGGGGCACATCTGCTCCAACTTTGGAAGACAATAGAATCCGCAGTATAGCGCAAGACCCATCAGGAAGACTTTGGATTGCTACGGAGAACTCTGGTTTGATTGAGGTTTCTCCAAATGATAAGAAGATTGTTTCTCATGTTTGTGAAACAGGAAATGACCGCTCTATACAATCTAATAACATCCAGAGTTTGTATGTAGACGAGATGGGTGTGGTTTGGGTTGGTACAGCCAAGCATGGTGTTAGCTATTATGCAGACAATATCTTCAAGTTTGATGCAGAGTGGCTGGGTGATATTACTGCTATGGCTCAGGATGCCAATGGTAACGAATGGTATGGAACTAGTGAGAATGGTGTGATCCAGAAGCTTGTTGCTACAAATGAAATTCGACATTTTACCCGTTCAAAGGATGGATTGAATTCGGATTATATTTCAAGTATTGCCGTAAGTGGAAACCGTGTTTGGGTAGCATCACCTCGTGGAGGCATTAATTATATTGAAAATGGCAAGGTTTACAACCTGGAAGCAGGTTCAGATGGCACATCCTTGTCGACGAAAAATGTTCAGGCATTAACTACCGATGCTCATGGTAATCTGTGGATTGGAACCCAGGGTTTCGGTTTGCAATGTTGGAATGCCAATACAGGTACATTCACTTCTTATAATGTAGATAACAACTATCTGAGAAATGATAATGTTACCAGTTTGCAGAAGGCTGGCAATAAAATACTGATTGGTACCAGTGCCGGATTGGCAGTTATGCAGATAGAAGGCCGAAAAGTGAAGACATACGTTGGAAACGACAAAGGAGATGTGGCCTTAAGAAGTACCTCTGTTACAAGTGTTTGTGGTGATTCTAGAGGTTATTATTGGATAGGTACTCGTGAAGGTATTGCCGTTTATGCGCCAAAAACGGACCAAATGCTGTTAATTGGCAAGGAGCAAGGTTTGAATAATGAATCAGTTCTGGCATTGTCGGAGGATAAGCAAAAGAATATGTGGGCAACTACTCCATCAGGTGCTACAATGATTGTTATATTAAATACCCCTTCTGAAAATTTCCCAATCAATGTTCATGTCATCAACTATGATGCCAAAGATGGTTTGCAGAGTTCTGGCTTTAACTCAAACTCAATCATGCAAACCAGCGGTGGCAAGATGATCTTTGGTGGAATGTCGGGTATCAATGTCCTGAATGAAGATGTTCACGCCGAAACAAGTGTACAGGAACACTTATTCTTTAGTCAGCTGTATCTTTATGGAAACGAAGTGATGGTAGGGCAAAACATTGGAGGAAAAGTTATACTTCCTTCTGCTATCTCTTCTTTAGAATCTATTAGCCTACCTAACGGGGCAACAATTGAATTGAAACTAGCTAGCAATAATTACATCCGCTCTGAGAAGTTGCAGTTTGTCTATAAACTGGATGGGGTAGATAAAGACTGGATGGAAGGTGATGTCAATAGTCATGGTATCTTATATAAAAATATGTCGAGTGGAACTTATTTGCTTCATGTAAAGTCGATTACTGCTTCAGGTAGTAGCGATGAAACCACTCTGACTTTGATTGTAGCACCTCCTGCTTGGTTGTCATGGAAGGCAATAGCAGTCTATGTTTTGGTATTGCTGCTGTTGGTTTATTGGCTACTGAAATGGCGTCCAAAGAAAAAGGCCAGAAAGGATAAGTACATTTCCATGAAGGGAAAACTTGCAGAAATCAGTAAGTTGTCTCAGGAATTACGCATTCCTGTTACTACGTTGATTCCTCCATTGAATACCTTGATAGATGAAGAACAGGATGAACATTTGCGTGAGAATCTGACGACTGTTCATTATCAGGCAGTACAGATTTTGGGATTGGCCAATAGAATGCAAGGATTGCTTGATCAGGAACAAATTACGGAAAGCATCAACACCATGCAGGTAAAGAAGTCAACTCCTGTTGCTGATGACACTCCAGTTGTACAAGTACAGACTCCTGTACAGGAAGTAAAGAAGTACCAGCTGCTGGTAGTGGATGATAATCCAGAATTCCTTGATTTCATCAGAATGAGCTTGGATGGTGGAAACTTCGAGGTTCTAACAGCAAGTTCTGCTGCAGAGGCATGGGAAAAGATACAGAATGATATGCCTAGCCTGGTTGTTTGTGAAGGTGATCTAAAAGATGAAATGACGGGTAGTGAGTTGTGCTCTCAGATGAAATCAAGTAGAGAGTATGACAAGATTCCTTTCATTTTGATGACCGATAGTGCAAGTGCTGCCATGATTGGTGACAATGGTATCAATAACCGTATCACAACATCGGCAGATGATTACATAGCTAAACCATTCAATGTTCAGGTGTTGATTGCCCATATAAATAAGTTGTTGGGTATCAGGACAGAAAGCAAGGTGTTGCAGCAGGTAGAACGAGAAGAGAGTGCCATTGAAAGTATGGCAATTTCTGCAACAATGGATGAACAGTTGCGCATTAATGCAGAACAATTTGTTTTGCAGAATATCTCACGCCCAGGATTGAGCGTAGAAGAAATGGCAAAGTCGTTAGGTATGAGTCGTGCACATTTATATAAGAAACTGACTGCAATCACAGGAAAGACTCCTATTGAGTTTATTCGTATTGTAAGATTGAAGCAGGCTTCTTTGCTGTTGAAACAGGGTGTGCTGAACGTAAGCGAGGTGGCCTATGAAGTAGGATTCAATAATCCTAAGAATTTCTCTAAGTATTTCAAGGAGGAATTTGGCGTGCTGCCATCATTATATAATAATGAAGAGATTAATAACTGATATTAACTAATTTATAAAAACAAACAATTATGAAAAAGTATTTAGCAGAATTGGTTGGTACTTTCGTGCTGACATTCTTGGGTTGCGGTGCAGCCGTTAGCTTGAGTTGTGGTGTTGATGCAGCATCTGTAGTAGGTACTGCAATTGCATTTGGTTTGGCAGTTGTTGCTATGGCTTATACCATTGGTGGTATTTCTGGTTGCCATATCAACCCAGCTATCACATTGGGCGTTTTGGCTTCAGGTAGAATGAGTGCAAAGGATGCTTGTGGCTATATGGTTGGTCAGGTTATTGGTGGTCTTTTGGCAGGTGTTGCCTTGATGGCTATCTATGGTGCAGAAAGCGGTTTGGGTGCAAACGGTGTTGGTGCTGGTTGCAACGATAGCGCTACTACTGCATTGGTAGTTGAGATCATCTTGACTTTCTTGTTCGTATTAGTAGTTTTGGGTGCTACTTCAAAGAACAATGCTGCTACAGGTAACTTCGCAGGTTTGGCAATTGGCTTGTCTTTGATCCTGATTCATTTAGTAGGTATCCACTTCACTGGTACTTCTGTAAACCCAGCTCGTTCTATCGGTCCTGCTATCTTCGCAGGTGGTGCAGCATTGTCAAATGTATGGATCTTCATTGTTGGCCCATTCGTAGGTGCTTTGATTGCAGCTGGCGTTTGGAAGGCAATGGAAGAGAAGTAATATAGATTAACCCTTTTTATCCGATGGAAAAACAAGGAAGTAAAGTCTATTTGTTTAGCATTGTACTGGTAGCTGTACTGGGCGGTTTGTTGTTTGGTTACGACACAGCTGTAATCTCTGGTGCAGAGAAGGGTCTTCAGGCATTCTTCATGGGTGCTCAAGACTTTCAGTACACAGACTTCATGCATGGTTTTACAAGTTCCAGTGCTCTTATTGGTTGTATTATCGGTGCAGCTATCTCTGGTACTTTGGCTTCTTCATGGGGCCGAAAGAAGAGTCTGATATTTGCAGGTATCATGTTCTTCATCTCAGCGTGGGGTTCTATGTGTCCTGAAACCATGATTCTGGAAGAGGGTAAACCAAACATGACTTTGTTTGTGGTATTCAACATTTACCGCGTTATTGGTGGTGTAGGCGTAGGTCTTGCATCTGCTGTATGTCCTATGTACATTGGCGAAATTGCTCCATCAAATATCCGTGGTATGCTTGTTTCATGGAACCAGTTTGCAATCATCTTCGGTCAGTTGGTGGTATATTTTGTAAACTTCTTCATCTTGGGCGACCATGTTAATCCTGCAATTGAGAGTGTAGGACAGGGCTTGAATGTCATCCTAAATGGTGAAGAGGCAGCATGGACAATTGAAACAGGCTGGCGTTACATGTTTGGTTCGGAAATGGTTCCTGCAGGACTTTTTGCTCTGCTGATCTGTTTTGTTCCTGAAACTCCACGTTACCTTGCCTCAATTGGTCAAGACGCCAAGGCAGAAGGAGTTCTTGCCAGAATCAATGGTGCTGCAAAGGCAAAGTCTATCCTTAGTGAAATCAAAGAGACAATGACAGTCAAGACTGAACCAATTCTTACATTCGGTCTTCTCTGTATCTTTGTTGGTATCATGCTTTCTGTGTTCCAGCAGGCTGTTGGTATCAATGCGGTGCTCTATTTTGCTCCACGTATCTATGGTGCTATGGGTTTTGATAATCCTATGGTTCTGACGGTATTTAATGGTGTTGTAAACCTTGCCTTTACTTGTATTGCTATCTTTACAGTCGAGAAACTTGGTCGCAAGCCATTGCTCATCGTTGGTTCATTAGGCATGGCAATTGGTGCAATTGGTGTGGCATGTACTTTCGAAGGTGCTATTGCCGGCAATTCTACCATGCAGCTCATGTGTATGATTTCACTGATGATTTATTCAGCAAGCTTCATGTTCTCATGGGGCCCAATCTGCTGGGTACTCATTGCTGAAGTATTCCCTAATACCATTCGTGGTGGAGCTGTAGCAATCGCAGTTGCCTTCCAGTGGATTTTCAACTGGATTGTATCTACATCATTTGTACCTATGGCCAATAGTCTTGGTTATTGGTTCGTATATGCTCTTTATGGTGTTATTTGCGTTGTTGCTGCAATCTTCGTATGGAAGCTTGTTCCTGAAACCAAGGGTAAAACTTTGGAAGATATGACAAAGCTTTGGAAAAAGAAAAAGTAGAAGAATAAATAATCTATTGAATGATTGCCCTGCAGTTTTATGTCTGCAGGGCAATTTTCTTTTAATAAAACAGGGTGTTTTACTTAAGTGAACAGGTCTTGTTACTTAAGTGATAGGGATGTGTTACTTAAGTGATTTTCTGCGGTTTTAGGAGAAACAGGAATTATTGTTTTCTAAATTTTGTATGTACGTGTTTTTTTAGTATTTTTGCTGCAATAAATACTAAAAATAACAATGGTAAACGCTGTACTTTATAGGGTTCGTATCAGTCTTGTGTTTATTCTATTGGCACTAGGCTTTGGGCAAGGATATGCACAGGCATTATCTTCCTATAAGCACTTAAGCGTTAGAAATGGCCTATCCAATAATCAAGTCAATGCAATTCTCAAGGATTCGAAAGGTGTAATGTGGATAGGTACAGCATCAGGTTTGAATAGATTTGATGGTTTCTCCTGTAAGAGTTTTGTAAATAATGATGATTCCAATTCATTGACTGATAGCTATATTACAGAAATACATGAATTGGATAATGGAAATCTGTTAGTTTGTACCGGAGCGGGATATGTACTTCTTCAACGTGATAATCTCAGTTTCTCTTCTGTTGAAGAATTAACAAAGAAGTGGAAACTTCCTGCAGATCCCAATAAAATCATCATTGATCAGTATAAGAATGCCTGGTGCTATGTTCAGGGTAAAGGTCTATATCAGTACAGACCATCAGATAACTCTACCTATTTCTATCCTTTTGGAAGACAGGAACATTGCTTGCCAGACGGAGAAATTTATTGCATCCGAGAGGTGCAGGATGGCGTATTGCTGGGTTATAGCAACTGTAAGTTGGTTTGGGTAAATGCGCTTACCAAGAATGTAGTTGAGGTTGACGAACATCTGCAAGAATTTTATAGCAAAGAATCAGGATATCCAGAATTTCAGTTATTACAGGACCGCAATAAGAATGTCTGGGTTGTAACGACACAGGGACTGCATGTTTATATGCATAATACAGAGAAATGGGTTGATTCTTTAGAGTCTCTAGGTTTGAAGATGGAGCAACCTATTTCTACTTATGAGAATATGCTGAAGTGTTTAACTTCAGATGATCTGGGAAATATATATATAGGATCAGACAAGACAGGTTTACTGAAAATCAATCTGGATAGTTGGACTCTCACTGCATCTCAGCATAAGTCGGAGGATTCTCGCTCGTTGTGCAGTAATTCTGTTCAAAGTATTTTTGTTGCAGATGATGGCATGCTGTGGGTTGGAACTTACAAGGATGGCTTGAGTTATTATGGTCCTAACATCTTTACCTTTCAGGAACTGGGATTCAAGGATATAGGTTGTATCGCAGAATATAGTGACAATTGTTTCTGGTTAGGTGGTTCTGAAGGTTTGTGGAAGTTCGATAAAAATACCAATAGATCAGAACATTTTACAAAGGCACAAGGCCTGTCATCAGACGTAATTGTCAGTTTGTTGCAGGCAAGGAGTGGTGATTTGTGGATAGGTACTTTCCAGGGAGGCTTGATGAAGTACGCTAACGGAAGATTCTCTGTGTATAAGTATAAAAATGGAGCCCCTTCATCACTGGTTAATGACAATATCTGGAATATTGCTGAGGACCAGCAAGGAAGAATCTGGATTGCAACATTGGGCAGTGGCGTTCAGTGCATAGATCCTGTTACTGGTCATTCTTTGGCAATATACAATGATAAGAACGGACTAAGTAATAATTTCGTTTCTTCCATTTTCGTTTGTAGAGATGGTAATATCTTGGTTGGAACATCTTATGGATACGATTTCATCAATGTGAAAACCGGAAAGGTACAGTCCTTGTTCGGTAATGTCTGTGAATCGCGCCAGATTACCAATAACAATGTAATGCACGCCATTGAGGATACCAGAGGCTTAATCTGGATTGGAACCCGTCAGGGCATTAACATCCTGGATAGAAGAAAAGATAGTCTATACATTTTCTCAGAACCAGAAAACAGTATTATCAGAAACCAGCAGATATCTGGTATTGCAGAGGATAAACAACATGATATATGGCTGGCAACCAGTAATGGCGTTGTTAAGGTTCAGGTATATAAGGCAGAAGAAAGTCGTGGTTATTCCTTCCGAACTATTTATTACGATGAACTTGATGGTTTACAGGGGCGTGAGTTTAATCAGCGTTCTGTATATTGTGCCAAGGATGGTGTAGTTTATCTGGGTGGTCCTGGTGGACTGAACTTTGTGAATCCTACAAGTATTCATACAAATGTTGCAAATCCTCGTGTTTTCTTCTCTGATTTACTCTTGTTTAATGAAGAGATTAGAATTAATAAGGAGTACAATGGCCATGTGATTCTTACAAAGGACTTAGAAGAGCTGCAAACATTAACATTGGATTATTCGGAAAACGTGATTACTTTTGTTTTGGGTACGGATAATTATAATCTGCCCGAGAAAACAAGTTTCATGTATAAACTGGATGGATTTAATGAGAGTTGGCTAGTTAGCGAGCGAAATCAAAATCGCATTACCTATACCAATTTAGCACCAGGTAGTTATACATTACGAATCAAAACTATCAACGGAAATGGGTATGTCAGTGAAAATGAAAGAATTCTGAACCTGATTATTACGCCTCCATTCTGGCGCAGCACATGGGCATATGTGTTGTATGTAGTTCTTCTATTGGCGTTGTTGTTGTATATACGCCACATTCTGCTTAACAGACAGAAAAAACAGTTACAGGAGGAACAGCAGAAGCAGATGGCAGAAAAGGAAATGGAGTTGAATGACATGAAAATGCGTTTCCTTACCAATGCTAGTCATGAATTGCGTACGCCATTAAGTTTGATCATATCACCGGTTTCCATGATGTTAAAAGAGGAAACAGATGCAAAGAAACATGATCAATTGGCAATGATTGACCGTAATGCCAACCACTTGCTTAATTTGGTGAATCAGTTGATAGATGCTACCAAGAGCAATGGACAAAATGACGAATTGATGTTGCAATCTGTTGATATCGTTTCTTATCTAAGAAATATCACGCTATCATTCAAGGTATTGTCAGAGAAGAATATTGACCTTAATTTCCATTCTGACAAGAAAAAGCTGGTTATGCTTTTCGATGAAGACAAGATTGGAAAAGTAGTCAATAATCTGTTGTCTAATGCATTTAAGTTTACCCCTCGTGAAGGTAAGGTTGATTTGGGAATGACAGTATTGCCAAAAACGACGGAAGAAGAAACAGATTGGCTACAGATAACTGTTGCAGATACAGGATGTGGTATTAGTGATGAAGACAAGAAACATATTTTTGAAAGATTCTATCAGGCAAAGAACCAGAAATATAATAAAGTAGGAGGTTCTGGCGTTGGTTTGAATCTGGCCTATGAATTTGTTATGTTACACGGTGGAAAACTTAGTGTAGCAGACAATCCAGAAGGAGGTTCTGTTTTTACTGTTATATTACCTATAAAGAAATCGGATATTGAGGAAGAAGATCCTTTGTTTGACGAAACAGATACAGCAGAAAAAACGGTGTTTGAATCTTCTGTTAGATTAGAAGACGACGATATTAGGAAATACACATTGTTGGTGGTTGATGATAATGCAGACTTCCTTGATTTTATGGATAGTGCACTGTCAACAGATTACTTTGTCGTAAGGGCAATAGATGGCCTGGATGCATTGGAAAAGATGAAATCCATGCTTCCTGATTTAATTATCTGTGACAACATGATGCCAAGAATGGATGGTAATGAATTATGTAGAACTTTAAAGGATGATAGAAATCTTTCACAGATTCCTTTCGTCATGCTGACAGCCCGCTCTGGAGATGAACATCGACAGGATAGCTTGAATTGCGGTGTTGATGAATATCTTACCAAACCATTCAATATGGAGGAACTAAACATGCGTATCAAGCATCTGTTGAGTATGAGGGAAGCTGTGTCGATTAGTGGAGAATTAGATGTACTCATGAAAAATCTTACCCCAGAGGACGAGCAGTTTCTGGCAAAGGCAAGTTTATACGTTGAGAACAATATTTCGAATACAGAACTAACAGTTGAGGATTTCAGTAGTGCCATGAACATGTCGCGTGTTCATCTTTATAAGAAAATAACATTTATTACAGGTCGCAGTCCAATAGAGTTTATTCGTATGATAAGACTGAAAAAAGCTGCTGATATGATACAGAATACGCAGAAGGCTATCTCTGAGATTGCCTATTCCGTAGGGTTTAATAATCCTCGTTATTTCTCAAAGTACTTTAAGGATGCCTATGGAATGTTACCTTCTGTGTATCGTGAAATGAAAATAAAATAATGCAATATGATAAGATTATTTAGAAAAGGTTTGTTGGCAATCCTGATTGCAATGGGAATTTCCTCATGTTCACAAAACATGTCAGAGGTGCGCCAAAAGGAGAGTTTTAATGCTGATTGGAAGTTTATCTTGGCTGATACAGAAACAGCAAAAGATTCTGCCTTTGATGATTCTTCCTGGAGAATCCTAAACTTACCTCACGATTGGGCTATAGAAGGAGATTTCTCTGAATCAAATCCTTCTGGTACAGGCGGTGGTGCATTACCAGGTGGCATCGGTTGGTACAGAAAAACTTTTTCCTTGAACGCAGAAGATGCAGACAAGAAGATTTTCCTTGATTTTGATGGCGTTTATATGAATTCAGAGGTTTATCTGAATGGTCATCTATTGGGAAAACGTCCTTATGGCTATATCTCATTTGAATACGATATTACTCCATATGTGAATGTAAATGGTCAGAATGTTGTTGCTGTAAAGGTTGACAATAGTGACCAGCCTAATTCAAGATGGTATAGCGGTTGCGGTATTTATCGTAATGTGTGGTTGGTAAAGACCAGTAAAATTCATGTAGCACAGTGGGGAACTTATGTTTCTACTCCTCAGGTTTCAGAGAGTGAGTCAAGCATTGAAATGAAGACTACTGTGGTAAATGAACAATCTCAGGATGTAAATGCAGAGGTCGCAACATTGATTATCAGTACAGATGGTGTGGTTAGAGCTTCGCAGACTTCAAACTTGCTTATCAAGGCAAATGAAAATGCAGAGTTGGCGCAACAGATCCAAATCGTTACACCTCATCTTTGGAATGTTGATGACCCATATGTGTACAAGGTAAGAACAGAAGTAAAGGTTGACGGGAAGATCGTTGATACATATACAACTCCATTGGGTATTCGCAGTTTTGAGTTTAATGCAGAGAAAGGTTTCTTTGTAAATGGGAAACATGTAAAAATCAATGGTGTATGTATGCATCATGATTTAGGCTGCTTGGGTGCTGCTATCAATCGTCGTGCTCTTCAGCGACAGTTGGAAATCCTGAAAGAAATGGGTTGCAATGGTATTCGCTGTTCTCATAATCCTCCTTCACCAGAATTGTTGGAACTATGTGATGAAATGGGTTTCATTGTAATGGATGAGTCGTTTGATATGTGGCGCAAGCGTAAGACAGAGCGTGATTATGCTCGTTTCTTTGATGAGTGGTATGAGCGCGACCTAACCGATTTGGTTGTACGTGATCGCAATCATCCTTCAATCTTTATGTGGAGTATCGGTAACGAGGTGCTGGAGCAGTGGAGCGATGCCAATGCAGATACTTTGTCGTTGGAACAGGCTAATATGATTTTGAATTTTGGTCATGATGCTAGTCAGTTGGCTTCAGACTCAATGAGTGTGAATTCTTTGTTGACAAAGCGTCTGGCTTCTATTGTTCGAAACTTGGATTCTACTCGTCCTATTACTGCTGGTTGCAATGAAGTTAATCCTAACAATCATTTGTTCAAGTCGGGCGCATTGGATATCATAGGATTTAACTATCATGATGCATGGGTAAAGGATGTTCCAACAAATTTCCCAGGAATGCCATTCCTATATTCAGAAAGTGTATCAAGTCTGGCAACTCGTGGATACTATCGTATGCCAGCAGACAGTACTGTCCGTTGTCCTGACCGTTGGGACCGTCCTTATTACGACCCAACATTTGCTTGTTCTTCTTACGATAATTGTCATGTGCCATGGGGGTCACGCCATGAAGAAACCATCGACATTGTAGAGAATAACGATTATGTTGCCGGACAGTATATCTGGACAGGTTTTGATTACATTGGAGAACCAACTCCTTATGGTTGGCCTGCCAGAAGTAGTTATTTCGGCGTGATTGATTTGGCAGGTTTCCCTAAGGATTCATATTATTTGTATCAGTCTGTATGGAGCGATAAACCAATGTTGCATATCCTTCCTCATTGGAATTGGGAAAGCGGACAGTTGGTGGATGTTTGGGCATACTATAATCAGGCAGATGAGGTGGAATTGTTCTTGAATGGTAAGTCGTTAGGTACTCAGAGTAAAGCTCCTCATGTATATCATGTAGCTTGGAAAGTACCATTTGAAGCAGGAACCTTGAAGGCTGTTTCACGAAAAGACGGAAAGGAAGTATGCACAGCAGAGATAAAGACTGCTGGCGAACCAGCCCAGATTCGTTTGACTGCAGATAGAAATGAGATTGCTGCAGATGGATATGACTTAAGTTTTGTTACTGTAGAAGTAGTGGATAAGGATGGTAACCTTTGTCCTAATGCAGACAACCTTGTTACATTTGATGTAGAAGGTGAAGGCTTTATTGCTGGTGTAGACAATGGTAGCCCTATATCATTGGAGCGCTTTAAGGACAACAAACGTAAGGCATTTTATGGAAAGTGTCTATGCGTAATACAGAATAATGGAAAGAAAGGAAACATACAATTAAAGGCTTCGAGTCAGTCGTTGAAAGAGTGCAGCATAAATATTGTTGCTAAATAATGGGAGATGAAAAGACAAACTAGGGTATTTTTTGTTTTATTAATCAGCATAACATTCAGTTCGCTACTAGCAGCACAAACTGTTAGTAGTGATACAGTTGTATATAAATGGGTACAGTCGCAAGGAATCTCTATCACATCTGGTAATCGGGTGAAACTTCTGAAAAGTGGTGTAGAGAAATTCGATGAGATGTTTCGTGATATCCGCAATGCCAAATATGCCATAGATCTGGAGTATTTTAACTTTAGAAATGATTCCATAGCAAATGTGTTATTTAACCTCTTGGCAGTAAAGGCAAAACAAGGAGTGCGTGTAAGAGCCTTGTACGATGCCTTTGGCAACATGAGTAATAACCGTCCCTTGAAGCATAAGCATGAAAAGGCTATCCGCAAGCGTGGTATCCAGTTGTATAAATGGGATCCTATTACTTTTCCTTGGGTAAACCATGTATTTCCTCGCGACCATAGAAAGATTGTTGTCATTGATTATAACATAGCATATACCGGAGGTATGAATGTGGCCGATTATTATTTGGTAGGCCTGCCAAAGATTGGTCCCTGGCGAGATATGCACATGCGCATTGAAGGAGAAGCTTCAAAAGAATTGCAGAAAATATTCAATGATGGATGGTACAAACAAACGCGAAAAAAACATACTGATATAGAAGAAGTCTCTAGTGTATTGAACCATCAGGATTCTTTGCTGCTGCAGTTAACAGGAAATAAGGACGAGTGGGAGCAGGCATTGGTTGTTGCAGATAGTATTCTTAAACAAGATGTAGAAGAGGAGGATGGCTATCATGCCGGACATCTTAATGTGGCAGAGTCAGATGATGGAACGGTTATCACTACTCATAAACAAGCAGCATCTAAGTATCATACGGCCAATATTGCAATCCTAAACCGTGTTCCTAGAAAGACTCCAAAAATCATGCGTGATTTCTACGCTACAGCATTGGATGCAGCACAAGAGAGTGTATATATCATTAATCCATATTTCTCTCCAACACCAAAAGTTCGAAAGGCCATAGAACGCGCCATAAAAAGAGGAATAGAGGTAAATATCATGATTCCAACAAAGAGTGATATCCCAATTACACCTGATGCTGCCTATAGAAGAGTGAACAAACTAAGAAAGAAAGGCGCTACAGTATATCTGTATGATGCAGGTTTTCATCATTCAAAGATATTAATGGTTGATGGTAAGTTCTGTACTGTTGGTTCAACTAATCTTGACAGTCGTTCTTTAAGATACGACTATGAAGAAAATGCTGTAATTTTCGATAAGGCTGTTACAGATGAATTGGTACAGATGTTCAAGACTGACATCAAGGATAGTCGTCTTCTGACAGATGAAATATGGAAAAAACGTTCTGGTTGGCGAAAGTTTGTTGGCTGGGCAGCGTCTTTGATTTCCTGGGTGTTATAAAAACCTATTGTTCTACCAAATCCATCATCAATTGAACATCCCATTCTGATATACCATTGTCATTCAGCAATGGCATGGCTTCTTTCATGGCTTTCTCAAAGTTCTCAATACCTCTATCCAGGAAATAGGTACGGTAGTTTTGTGTAGATAAGGTAATGTCATTGGTTAGCCAATAAAGGTGTCCCATAATCAGGAAATCCTTAGATTGTTTTTCCTGAATTTTCTGAATGTTGTTCAAGCCTTTGTCAAACTGGTTGGTATGCAGGCAGCAAATGGCAATGTTACGTAGTGCTTTGTCTTTATTGCCAGAATAGTATTCTATCTTGAACCATTTTTCCATGGCCTTATCATATTGCTGATTTTGCATCATGCAGATGGCCAGATGCTCTGTCAACTTGATGTTCTCTGGGTCTTTGACTTCCAGAATACTATATAGTTCTATAGCCTTTTCATATTGCTCTATGGCACGGTAGCATTGAGCCAGATGCAAGGTTACCCAGTCGGAGTCATCAACAAGTTGTAGTTGCTTATATGCTTCTATTGCTGATTCATATATCTTAAGGCTTTGAAGAGCAATACCCGTATTCTTCATTATTTCAAGACGAAGATTCTCGTCATCCTGAAATACATCCTTTAAAAGCAGATAATCCTCGTAGGCCTTGAACTCAAATAAGGTACGTAGGATGTCGTATTTACCTTCCTTGGTGGTAATGACATTGTAAATCATTGGATGTCGTATCGGGCTAAAGTCACATTGAAAAGGGTTACTTCCCAATCCTTTGTAAGGCGATAGGTAGAAGAAACGATACAAATCCTGAATGTATAGTCTTATCTGGTTGTGAATTTTCTCATCTTCATTCATGTTACTGTCAAGGACAAAATGTTCTGCCGTTTTATCCATTGGGAATACTTGCAGCACATTCCATTTATCGTTGTTGCAGACACGGGTGTTGGCGCTAAGGATAGCGTCATTCCACCTGTGTGTTTTCATGATGATTGAGTGATGAGGGGTAACTGTCAGGAACCAGTTGGAAATCTCCTTGAAGAAAGATGTGTTCTTCAGTTCACAAAACGACAGATATAGTGTATCACAGTCCTCGTTGTGCTTCTTGAAGAATTTACTCATTATCTTGTTGCCATTCTCAAATACATTCTTCTGTAGTTCTTCAATATCGCTGCTTAAAGATATTTTTGAGAAGACACGTGTGGTAAATTCCTCTTTCAGTTCATTTGCTATGGTGCTTGTCTGGCTTTCTGTGTAGAATAACCAGATGATGGCGCCTAGGTAATCCTGAAAACGAGTAATACTATTTTTCAGATTGTTCCATTGCGTTTCATACCAGTCGGACAAAGTTAGCCATTGCTCATGAATGCAGATTACAATATACAAGCCAACCAATGCACGTACTCTATATTCGGGTAGGTGGATGCAGATGGTTGTAAGCAGATAGAACTTGTATTTATCTGGATACTCGATAAGGCTTAGAGTTAACGCAGATATAAACAGTTCTATATCCTGACTTGGAACATTTTCGGGTTCAAATAATCTTAGCAGATCTTGGGTTTGTGAACTATTTAATGAAGGGCAGACCCAAATCTGGTGAAAAATATCTTTTGCCAGAGCCTCGTGTTCTTGTGCCTTTGTTACGGATGTTTTCTTGCTGGGATCGCAGGTTTCAAAAAAAGATTTGTATGCTTTTAATTGCTCACAAAAATAATCAATGTCAATGGGTGTATCTCCGTAGATTCTTACAGATGCCCCGTAGATATCATTGGCTTGTTGAGAACGTACAATACGATTTGCCTTGCATAATAGCTTGATAACCTTGAATAGATGAAGGTCATATTGACGGGCACGATCTGCATCCTGAATTCCTAGGCGAAAACAATTCAGCAATCCATTGTATGAATCCTTGATTTGTGTCAGTTCATCAGAGAATGCTCCATTTTGCAAACTATTGGATATTAGTTCAAGAATACGCAGTGCCTTGGTAAGATTCTTGTCGGAAACATACAGGCACACTTTGTTATAGTATTCGTGAAATGCGGTTATATCCATAGTTATTTGATAAATCGGGTGTCAATAAGCTGCTTGCCATTATACTCATTCTTCAGGATTCTTGTTTGTAGCCAATCCTGTTCTGGGTATTTATTCTTTAACCATTTTATGGCATCATCAATATCAGCCTGCTTTGGTTGTTCCAATTTCTTGTATTGGGGCAGGGTAAGGGTATCTGTTACCAGTTCATCTATACCATACGATTCCTGCATCAGCTTGTTATATTTGGTGGGTTGCTCATTGATTTGCTGGATAGCAAGGTTATATGCTTTTGCTATGATTTTAATCTCAGCTTCCTTTTCAACGATTGTTTTTTGATTGAAAACGATGCAACCTGGCTGTAGGTTGAGTTCCTTGTTATTGGCAATTAAGCGGTCGCCATTTACAACAGCCTTTGTTGCCCATGGTTCAGGAATAATACCTGCATCAATCTCTTCGCTTGAAATCATGTGCTGGCGTAGAGGAAGGTTGTTAATCTGTGGACGGTTTACTATGTCTAGGTCAACCTGTCCTTTCTCAAGTATTCTGTCTAGCAGGTAGTCGCTTGCTTCCTCACGTGCAATGGCAATCATTCTTTCTTCCATGTCCTGCACCTTGCGTAGTCTTTGCTTGCGAGCAGTTACCAGATACCAAACGCCATCAGTCTTTGAGATAACCTTGACCGATGAATTCTTTGAATTGAGGATGATGGCACGGCAAAGGTCGGTAACCATGCCATTGATACGTTTCTTTGCAAAAGCTGTATCTTGGTCTAATCCTGCTTCGTATCGTATCAGTTTTACTTTTACGTTCAATGAATCGAAATATCCTTCATTCTGAGCCACCAGCAGGGGTAATGCGTCAAGGGTTGGCAAGTAGCCCACCTTGATGTAACCATCGTCAACCTCTTCGATTTCTTCGATACTGTCGGTAGAAAGCGAATCCTTGCTCTTGTTGGCCTCATTACTTGCATTACAGCCGAATAACAGCAGTAGCACAGCAAAAACGGATACTATAGTTCGTAGTATTTTCATAATGCGCAAAATTACTACATCCTATCAATATGTACAAATAATCCTTTGCAAAAAAAGAATGTACCCTTTCGGAAAGGATACATTCTTTGTATAGTATGATAAATGAAATTTATCGATTAGCCCTTGATAGCAGCTACACCTGGCAGAGTCTTGCCTTCGATAGCCTCCAACAAAGCACCACCACCAGTAGAGATGTAAGAAACCTTGTCGGTCAAACCAAACTTGGTGCAGCATGCAACAGAGTCACCACCACCAATCAGTGAGAATGCACCTTCAGCGGTAGCCTCAGCGATAGCATCACCGATAGCCTTAGAACCAGCGCAGAAGTCATCACACTCGAATACACCTGCAGGACCATTCCAAAGGATAGTCTTGCAACCCTTGATAGCAGCAGCAAATGCCTTCTGAGCCTCAGGACCTGCATCCAGACCTTCCATACCAGCAGGGATAGCGTTTGATGGGTAGTTCTCAATCTTAGCACCTTCCTTAACGGTCATTGAACCGAAGTCCAAACCATTGCAGCAAACTGCATCTGGAGCCATTACCAATTCAACACCATTCTCCTTAGCCAGCTTCTCAACGTTCAAAGCTACATCCAGTTTATCCATCTCAACGATAGAACCACCGATTTCGCCACCGTGAGCCTTAGCGAAAGTATAGGTCATACCACCACAAAGAATCAGCTTGTCAACCTTGCCCAGCAAGTTCTCGATGATACCAATCTTAGAAGAAACCTTAGAACCACCCATGATAGCGATGAATGGACGGTTGATGTTGTTCAATACATTGTCAACAGCCTTTACTTCCTTCTCCATCAGGTAACCCAACATCTTGTTGTCTGCATCGAAGTAGTCAGCGATAACAGCAGTTGAAGCGTGCTTGCGGTGTGCAGTACCGAATGCGTCCATCACATAGCAGTCTGCGTAAGAAGCCAAAGTCTTAGCGAACTCCTTCTGAGAAGCCTTCATTGCCTTCTTTGCATCCTCGTATGCAGGATCCTCCTTATCAATGCCTACTGGCTTGCCTTCCTCTTCAGGATAGTAACGAAGGTTCTCCAGCAACAAAGCCTCACCCATCTTCAATGCAGCAGCAGCGTCAGCAGCCTTAGCACAGTCAGGAGCGAAAGTTACAGGAGCACCAAGAGCAGCAGAAACTGCGTCCTTGATCTGACCCAAAGACAGTTCTGGCTTAACTTTACCCTTTGGCTTACCCATGTGGCTCATGATGATAACAGCACCACCGTCAGCCAAGATCTTCTTCAAGGTAGGGAGGGCACCACGGATACGGGTGTCGTCGGTAATAACACCATCCTTCAAAGGCACATTGAAGTCTACACGAACGATAGCCTTCTTGCCAGCAAAATTAAATTCGTTAATAGTCATTGTCTTAAATATTTAATGGTAAATTTAATTCTCTGCAAAGTTAATGATTTGTTGTAAATTATAAGAATTTTATCTTATAAAAATTAGTGGTTGGTTTTGCTTTTCATCTTTATTGCTACATAGGGGTGGCAATTAATGACTCTTTGTCAAAACTGGCACAAACATCCTTTAGAAAACACTTCAGGCATTTGGGTGCACGGGCAGTACAGGTGTATCTGCCATGCAGAATCAGCCAATGATGTGCCTTGGGTATGACTGAATCTGGCAAATGCTTGGTAAGTTCCATCTCTACGCTATATGGGGTGGTACAGCGCTTGGGTACTAATCCAATGCGATGACTAACCCTGAATACGTGGGTATCCACGGCCATTGCTGCCTTGTCAAAGACAACCGACATGATAACATTTGCCGTTTTTCTTCCTACACCAGGTAAGGAAGTAAGTTCCTCCATTGTAGAAGGTACTTCTCCATTGAAATCACGCATTAGCTTTTGGGCCATGCCAACCAAATGCTTTGCCTTGTTGTTGGGATAAGATATGCTTTTGATGTATTCAAAGATAACCTCGGGTGTGGCCAATGCCATGGCCTCGGCATTGGGGTAGTCGTGAATCAATGCTGGGGTAATCATGTTTACACGCTTGTCGGTGCATTGGGCAGAAAGAATAACAGCCACCAGTAAATCAAATGGGGTGGTGTAGTGTAATTCTGTCTGAGCAATAGGCATCTCCTTTTCGAAGATGTTTATTACGTTTTTGAATAAATCTTTCTTTGTCATAGTGCAAAAATAGCGAAATAACTTTTGCTAAACAAAAAAAATGCCTACATTTGCAATATTATGAAGAACCGGCTACTTTTATTATTTGTGTGTTTGTTGTGCTGTACAGTCTTTGTGCAGGCACAAAACAAAAATGATTATGGTATCCCGGATTCTGAATATAGTTATTTTCAGCATGTCTATAACGAGGAAAATCCTCTTCATACCTCTACGTATGCCGACACGCTCGAGATGAAATCCAAGCAGACGGGCGAGGAGATTTACCGTCTGATGGCATTAGAGTTACGCACTTCTTACTACTTCTATCAGAAAGACAATTCAAAATTTACGGAATGCACGGATGAGGCTAAGAAACTGGCAAAGGACTTGAAGGTTTTCAGCGCTTATTTCTCTCTTTCTTCCAACTATATCGTTTACCAGCTGTATAATGCAGAAAACTCTTTGCTGGCACTTCAGAAAGCAAAGGCCATGGTGAACGAGGCTAAGCAGTATAATGACCAGACGGGACTTTATTCCAGCCATTATGTAATGGGTATGACTTATCAGTTCCGTGAAAACATGTGGTTGGCACTTCAGTCATACGATAATGCATTGCAGGTGTTGCTGAAGTATTTCCCAGACAGAACAGCATCAATTGGCCGTATCTATGGCTTGATGGCTAATTGCTACCAGATGAAAGGCTATGGTGAAAAGGCGATAGAATATGCCAAGAATGCAATTGAGTATATGCCAGATAATCCTGACAATTATTATGTATGGGCCAGCGGATATTATTTGCAGAGGGATTATGAAAACTTTATGCCTATAGCGCAGAAGGTGTATGACATGGTAGATGGTGGTCAGGAGATGGATCCCGATTTGTATTATTCGCTGAAGATTTACCAGAATGTATTGGAAAAGCAATATAATGTAGCCCTTTCATTGTGCGATTCTTTGGCTTCACGCGATGCTTACCGTCAAGCTACGCAAGAAGTTTATGAAGCCATGGGAAACTATGAAGAGGCATACAATATACAGAAAAAGGTCTTGGCTTATCGTGACTCGATGGCAATGTTGCTTGAACAGGCAGATATTGAAGAAATAACAAATCAGTTGGATAATGCGCAGTTGCAGCTTGAGGCACAACGCCTGCACGAACGCAATTCTACTATTGTGTATCTGTCTTTGCTGGTGATTTCTGTAATTATAATCCTATTCATCGTTTTCTTTGCCGTTGCCCGTCAACGCTCATTGAAGAAGATGGCAGCCTTGCGTGAAAATGAGAAGAATGCCCTTATACGTACAGAGGAGGCATTGAAGCAGGCAGAAGCTGCCAATGAGATGAAGACGGTATTTATCCAGAATATCAGTCATGAAATACGTACTCCATTAAATGCCATTTCAGGATTTACCCAGTTGATGGCAGATACATCCCTTGAATTGCCTGATGACGAGAAACATCAGATAATGGAGCAGATTACTGGTAATACGGATCAACTAACACAGCTTATCAATAACCTGATCGAATTGTCTTCTCTGGATAGTAAGTCGGTCAAGGTTGACAAGCAGCCTATCAATTGCTATGATCTTTTGAATCTGTTTGTTGAGGCTTCTGCCGAAGAAGGCATTGATGCACCAGTAAATATGGAGATTGATGTTCCTTCTGGTTATAGCGTGGTTACCGATGCCGATATGATGCGAAGCCTGGTACAGAAACTTCTGGAGAATGCACATCGTTTTGCTAAGGGTTCTCCAATTAAACTAGGCTGCTCATTATCTGAAAATCCAGGTATGCTTACCTTCTCTCTGTCTGATGAAGGACCAGGTATTCCTGTGGATAAGGCAGAAGAGGTATTTAACCGCTTCAAGAAACTGGATGCTTTCAAGTCGGGATTCGGATTAGGTCTTAGTATCTGTCGTGCCATTGCCGAAACCTTAGGTGGTAAAATCTGGCTTGATACTTCTTATAAGAAAGGTGCACGTTTTGTGTTTACCTTACCTGTGGCATAATACACTTTTTGTTCATAGATTATACACCTAATAGGATTATTTTGTAATTTTGCGGTCGAAAAATAAGAATACCGTATGAACAAAATTTTATCAATTGCTTTGTTGGTAATGTTTGCAGCTCTGCCTGCTATGGCCGAGGAGGTAACGACCGACAGTATTTCCAGCGAATCTCCTGCCGAAGAAAATAAACCTGCCTATGGCTATAAACTGACAGATTTTGCCAGCGTACCTAAGTTTGGTGGTTACATCATTGGCAAGTACAGTTATAAGGATCAGGCTGGTGCGAAGGGTGGCGATGGCTTTAATGTACGCCTGATTCGTGTGTATGTGGATGGTACTATCCTGGATGATTTCAAGTATCGCATTCAGATGGAGTTAAACAATACTCCTCATGTGAAGGATTTCCAGTTAGAGTGGGTCAAATACAAGGAATTTGGTGTAAAGATAGGTCAGTTTAAGCGTGCCTTTACTTTTGAGAATCCAATGAATCCTTGGGATGTTGGTGTGGGTGATTACTCACAGCTAACCAAGAAACTATCTGGTATGGGCGACTATTGTGGTGAAGCTTCAATGGGTGGTCGTGACCAGGGTTTACAGATTCAGGGTGATCTGTTCCCAACAGGTGCCGACAAGCATCGTCTGATTCATTACCAACTAGGTATTTGGAATGGTCAGGGCATCAACACAAAGGATATAAATGGCAAGAAAGATATTATCGGAACTCTTCAGGTACAACCAATCAAGGATTTGTTCATTGGCGTGTTTGGATGGGATGGTAGCTATACAGCAGGTGGAGTAACCGTTTCACGTAAGCGTTATGCCATAGGTGCCAAGTACGAGCATAACAACTGGAGCGCACGTGCTGAATATGCTCACAATTCAGGTCATAAGATTTCCGACCTTCTGGAAGATGGCACCTGGAAAGGAACAGGTAAGGCCGATGCCTGGTATGCTGCCTTGGGTATTCCTTGTACCGATTGGTTCAAGATGAACCTACGCTACGATGTTTATCGCGATCAGGCAACCTGGGGTACTACCAAAACTATCTATAGTGTTTGTCCTACATTCCGTTTGCACAAGAACCTGATGATTCAGGTGCAGTACAATTACAATCACGACCGTACATTGGCCGACAAGAAAAACTTCAACGAACTTTGGGTAGAAACCTACGTTAGATTTTAATACCCCCTATTGCCTGATAACTATTCTGTAAAGGTTGCAACCAACAAAGTTTCCTATTACGATACTGACGTAAAATCCTAGTATTGCCAACCAGTTCTCTGCCAGGAAATCAACAGGTACACAAAGGTAGTAGAAAATGTCGGCTACACAGTGTGGAAAACCGCACATGATGAACAAAGGCACACCAAATAGCAAGGGGAGGTTCTGACCCTTGCGGGCAAAGGTTACGGCTGTAGTCATGATAAATCCACAACCAATTGCCAGAACGCCACCACGAAGTGCACCTGTTGCTAATCTACCTGCCAAAATACTCTGGGCAGTATCCTGAAGTGGAAGGGGAGAACAGCGTAGCATTAGCGCTACTGCCAAGCAGCCCAGTATGTTTCCAAACAGGATAAAGAACAACTTGCCTACTTCATTCTTCTTGATGAAGCCCGCAGTTCCTGTGTATAGTCGTAAACCATAGTGCACTACTGTTAGCAATCCAAATGCAAACAGCACGGCACCAATAATGCTTTTCTCGGCCAGATATCCATATCCTGCAATACCTATGCAGATGCCGGCCAAAAATGATGAACGTAGTGTATCCATATTAGGGTTTAAAAGTTTAAGGGTTTAAAAGTTTAAAAGTTTAATAAGTCAACGAGTCAACGAGTCAACGGGGCGACTGTAGTCTGTTGTCTGTTGTCTTCGACGATTTGAACCATCGTCTCGGCAAAGTTCAAGCAAGCTTGACTCTGCTCTCGTCTCAGGCTCAAATTGTCCGTTGTCAAAGATTCAGCAACGCTTCGCACCCCTCAAGGCAATCTCTCCATGTTGCTTCAAAATCACCGGTGTACCAGGGGTCGGCAACATCGCCAGGACGATTGGTGAAATCCATCAGCTTGTATATCTTTCCTTCTGAATCTTCGGGCCAGAAACGCTTCATGTTTCGTAGGTTCCAGTCGTCCATGCCAATGAGCATGTCAAATCGGTTGTAGTCTGCTCGGGTAATCTGTCGGGCAGTCTTTCCCTTGCATGAGATGCCATGTTCTGCCAGTTTACGCTTGGCAGGAGGATAGACCTCGTTGCCCAATTCCTCGGTAGAGGTGGCAGCAGATTCAATATAGAACTTATCCTCAAGACCAGCCTTCTGTACCAGGTCTTTCATGATAAACTCGGCCATAGGGCTGCGGCAGATATTTCCGTGGCAAATAAAAAGGATGCGTTTCATTTCTGTTCCTCCTTTGGCTTGCGGTCGAAGAATGGGTTCTTTGATTTGCAACTTAACGGAATACCCAGGGTGTTGTTCAGCCCCTTGCATGGAATGCCTAAGCGCATGGCTGCCATACCTACAGAGTGCATCACGCGGGTGTCGATGCGCAAGTCGGCAGCAGTAGCACATGCCGAACCTACGGCAATGCCCACATCAATGGTGTTGATGGCGCAAGGAACGCTTTCTGGGCGGGTAGCGCAGGTAGCAAATCCACAACGGTTACAGTTCAGGCCTTGTGCCTGCTCGCGTGTGCCAATCAGGATAAGCGCCTCTGCCTGCATGATGTTGTCGGCATCGCGCAGGTAGAATTTCTGGTCAATCTCCGCACTAATCTTGCGCATCTCATCTGCCAGTTGCTCAATCTCGGGCTGGGTTACCATGCATATTTCAATCACGTCAATCCCTTTTCCCTTAGGAGCCGTACGTGCTGCTGCCATAATCAGCTTTGCAGCCTGTTCTACGGTGGTCTGTCGTATTTCTCTTTCGTCTATTACCATAGTGTAAATGTTTTATTGCCCAAAGATACTACAAGAAAAGCGTATTTCAAAATATCTTAACTACATTTCAGTGTTTAGTATCAATCGGTATATGCGTTTGATATCAATCGTGCATGCCGTTTAGTACTAAACAGATATCCCGTTTAGCCTTAATAGAAGACCGGTTCCGGTCATAATAGATGATGAGGCTTAGGGATAATAGATGATAAGAAATAGGATAAGTAAAGAGCAATGAGATGCAATTCCTTAGTTTGACTCCAATGTTGGCCATCTTCAGATGATACAGCTGTTGCAACTTTGGATGTTAGCTCATCAAATGGTACGCCTGGCGTATGTGTAGGTTCGATTGGGGTTCGATTGAAGGTCGTATAAAGTTCGATTTAGATTCGATTCCAGAATCGAACATCAGGCGACCGCCATATTACATCATTATCCCCCAAGAAGAATAGCTTCCCAATCTTTAAGTTTACCTTATTATATTCATTAAGTTCTTCTTTTTCTTTTTCATAAAAACAGGCAAATAATTTCTTTTATTTCAGAATAATCATTATTTTTGCAAATGTCTTTCCCTCACGCCGAAGATATCTCATGTGTGAGACGAGGTGGGAAGGGTGGACACTATATTTAGGAAAGGCGTTTATTTGACGCTTTGTTCTTTGACGCTCAGAAATCTGGCAGTTTCATTGATAGTCACAGACAAAGCAACAATAGATGTCCTACGGGTATGTTTATATACCCTTGTCGTGTCTTGTACTTACAATGCAAGAATGGCAAGGAGTATCTGCATATCGGCGTGGGCTCTGTCGTTGCTCGTTCTTGACTATCGGGCTTGCCAGAGCCTCTGAGCGTGGAACGGGTAACAAGTACAGTTCTCACGCTTTTTTTTTGTGTCTACATACTTTGTTCTGTCTAGAAGAAGAGTAATGGGCATCACTGCTGATGCATCTATGGATGCAAACATATTAGAAGACACGTGTTCTTCTCACATTGGGTTTACCTCCAATGTCCTCCCCGAAGTTCAGACTCCCCCAGAGGAGAAGAACTCACAAACAGGGGTGTCCACCAGAAATGTACATAAGCAAACAGAGCATTGGTATGCTCTTCGTACTACATACGGTCGTGAGAAGAAAGCTCACGACTTTATTATTGCTCATGAAGGAACTGCTTTCTTGCCTACTATCATGGTTGAGAAAGTCATAAAAGGCAAAAAGAAATCAGTAGAAGTTTCTCGACTTCCTAATATTTTCTTTGCATACGGCACAGAAGAAGCTATTAAGACTTTCGTTTACGACAACGTCAACCTCCCCTACTTAAGATTTTACTATAAGCATACCCATAATGGTGCTCGAATAGAGAAGACTCCCCTAATTGTCCCTGACAACCAGATTCGGAGTCTTCAAATTATTTGTAATCATGAGTCATCAAATGACGTAATAGTTCTGAACGATGAAATACAGAAATTCAAGATAGGTGAGAAGGTGCGTGTTTTGAATGGGGCGTTCGCTGGTGTAGAAGGTGTAGTTGCGCGCTTTCAAGGTCAACAACGAGTTGGCATCGTTATCGATGGTTTACTCACTGCAGTAACGGCATACGTTCCAAGTGCTTTTTTGGAGAAATCTTAGATCTTGTCTGCTTACATTATTGATAAATTAAGGCAACATTATATAATATGTGGGTAATTAAAGCAAATAAATTCATACAATGGTTATACATTTAAAATAGGTAT
>JAGHTY010000049.1 GCA_018065125.1 Candidatus Minthousia equi | reverse complement strand
CCTTCATTCATCTATAACCCCCGCCGTCGACCCCACAACCCCTCTTGTTTGTTTTTTTTGGTTTAAAAAAACTGCTCTACTACGGCATCCTGTTCCTGAATGTTTACATACTTGGTAACATCTTCCCTGCTATTGTCCATGGTGTTATTCAGGTAACTCATCTGTACACGCAGGGTAGAGTGCCTGCCAGTCTTCTCCAGATGGTTTGTGGCAACCAGATGTGTCTGGTTATACAAGTACCTTTCCTGTGGCAGGTTTCCGAACATGTAATCTGGGGTGTTGACAATGCTGCTTTTCTGCTGTGTCTGAGAAATGTCTTCCTGCAATCTGACGGAACGTACCTCCCTGCTTATTTCATGCCCCGTGCCATTTGATTTGTAAATAGAAAAATTCTGTCGGTTTTTTCTGAATAGCATTGTCATCAGCCTGTTGTCATGAAGCAGCAGATGATCCTTGCCGTTATATCCTATGCCAATGTCTGCTGTTCCCGTGAGGTTTAGCTTTGCATCATCTTCCAGAATCAGGTTTACGGCAGCACTCTCGCTAAAGTTTTTTCCACGAAGCACGGCTATGGGTTGATGGTTCTTCAGAATCTCTACAGCCTTTACTTTCTTTCGACTCAGATTGTTGCTTATCAGCGCATACTTCTCGTTCATCAGGTCCATCCCCTCAATATAGAATTTATTGATGGGTACGCCATTGAACGAAATGCGCCCGTCGGTCTTCACTTCAATACCAGGCATCTTTGCCATCACATCAGCAATGCTTCTGTCTTGTGGGTGAGTGAAGCCCACCACCGAATATACCAGGGTGTCCTGCTTTTCCTGAATTCTTTTCGAACTTACCACAACTTCCTTCAACCTGAACGTGCTGCAGCCAAGCAGGAAAATGCCGTTGTTCTGGAAAGCATCAATGGGGATATTTGCAGATTCGTATCCCATGCACGATATGGTTAGGAACTGGATGTCATCCTGCCTGTCAAGACGGAATTTCCCATCCTGCTCTGTATAGGCATATCCCAGCAATCTGCTGTCAGTGCCAAAAGAACGCACCAAAGCCATATCTACGGGCTTTCGGCTTTCTTTCTCCAGCACGGTTCCAGACAACTGCTGGCTATGGACGGCGGGGCTGCTGCACAGAATTATTATCGATAAAAGGACACTACGGAGCATTATGCGTGTGAGAATGTTGTTTAATAATCCAAAAACACGGGTACGCGAGGCTTGTAAACAATTGGCTTTCCGTCAGGACCGGTTCCACCGCCAATGCCACCTAGCTTCTCTGCATATCTGCCAGGATTTTCAGCCAGTTCCCTGTATTCGCTCATCAACTGTTCGCGTGTGCACTTTACCCTGTCTCTTAGCGTGGGAACCGCAAAATCATCACCAGTTCCATTCTTTATTTCAATACATTCAAAGGAAAAATCACCTTTGCTCTCTGCTGCATAGAGGATAAGACCTGGCAAGCCATGCAGTTTCCATGGCCCTTCTTCAGATGGAATATCCATTGTGAACCATACTTTCCAGTTGCGTCCGCGGAAGATGCATTCTGCCAGTTTACAGGGATAATCCGCTACTACGCTGTCTTTCTCTGTAATCTGCCAATTTATTTTCTCCATTTTTTCCTGATAATAGAATTTCTTTATTGCAATTTGGTCCAGATAGGTAAGCTTCCCTTTTTCTGGATAGTTCTTGCATAGCTTAAAGTGCTGGCTTGCCCGTGGATATTTGCTGGTTGCATTCATGACATCGCTTAGTCCTCCTCCTTTGGCAATGATGCTGTCCTTCGTTTTTGCAAACATCTCTTCCCACCGGCTATAGAAGACACTGCTGCCTTGAGCCACATCCAGTACAAACTCTTCTGTTCTGGGTGCCTTCTGGTTTTCGTATGTCATAAAGGAATAGATGTAGAATGCACTGAAACGGATTTGATTACTATCCTGTGCACCTGCAGATGCACAGAATGGTAATGTAAGTAATGAAAACAGTACTTTTTTCATATTCATGGGTAAATTCTGTTTAGAACTGGTCTGCTGGTACGCCACAATCCCACTCAGACCAATAGATAAGCCATGCAACCGCTTCTTCTGTTGTTGCATTTGCAGGAACACCATGTACGGTACCACATTCGGTTGCTACTAGTTGGTAATCATTCTTTGCCGAAGCAGACAGAGCCATACAGATTACCCCCAGAAATAAAAGACATATTTTTTTCATTGTTGTATGTGTTTCAGAATATGTTCCTACTCTTAAGATTTTCGGATTCCTCTCCTTTTGTGAACAGTTTGGTCTGCATTAGCATCTAGATGTTTGTATATTAAAATAGTATTTTAGAAATTGTAATCTACAGTTTGTAATTTTTCCACAAAGATAAATAATCCCAGTCCAGTGGTGCTGGACTGTAGTCCAGATCAACTTCTACGCCAAATTTCACTTCTTGTGCATTTACCATGCAAGCATATATGGCAATTGCAATAATAAATAATAGTCTTTTTATAAATATTTTGTTGGTAGTTTATTACGACTGCAAAGTTACAGCAATATCTAATTACTTCCTTGTGATACGGGTTAGTTTTTGCAATTTATCCTCCCAATTCCAGCTGGTTCTTCACAAGATTGTAGTAGGCGCCGTGCCTTGCCGTGAGCGTTTCATGGTTTCCTGTCTCAACCACACGTCCCCTGTCCAGGACAATTATCTGATGAGCATGCTTCACGGTGCTCAGCCTGTGTGCCACAACCACCACGGTGCGTCCCTTGAAAAACGTGTTCAGGTTCTCCACAATCATGCGTTCATTCTGTGCATCCAGGGAATTGGTCGCTTCGTCAAGGAACAGGACTGGGGCATTCCGATAGACAGCCCGCGCAATAAACAATCTTTGTTTCTGACCTTGACTCAGTGAACGTCCATCTGCTCCGATAATTGTATGATACTTTAAAGGAAGGGTTTCTATAAAGGAATCAAGGCATGCCATGCGTGCCGAGAACCTAACCCTCTCCATGTCTGGCTCTTTATCGGATGCTGCAATGTTTCTCGCGATACTCTCGGTAAACACAAAGCTGTCCTGCATTACCACGCCAACATGCTTTCTCCATTCTTCATGATTCAGATTCTTGAAATCAATCCCATTTGTCTCTATCGTTCCACGATAGTTGCCGTAATAAAGCAACATCAGTTTAAGCAATGTGGTTTTTCCACTACCGCTGCAACCTACAATTGCAGTAACCTTTCCTTTGGGAATTGTTATGCTTACGTCTTCAAGAACAGTCTTTTCCGTACCTTGGTACCTAAACCACAAATCACGGATTACAATGTCTGATGGAGGGGCCTGGCTTACGCAGGAGTGAGCATCCTCATCGGCAATTGTGTTTATCTCACTAACACGCCCCATGCTTACCTTTACATCCTGCAGCTTAAGGAAAAAGCCAAGCAGCGACGATACTGGAATTGTGAGCTGCCCCAACACATATTGTATGGCAGTCATCGTACCAAGCGTTATCTCCCCACTTATGACAGAGCTTACGGTCAGGTAGGTTATTACCAGGTTAACCGACTGGCTGATAAACAGGTTTCCAATCTCCTGCTTCTGAGAAAGAGATAACGACGACATCAGAGCCTTGTAGTACTTTCTTTTTGTAGTGCACCATTCTTCGCACCTTCTTTTTGTACTGCCCTGTAGTTTTGCCTCCTGCATACCTGTAATCAGCTGGTATGTAACTGAATTATTTGCTGCGCCCTGTTTGAAGAGTTCATGATTGACCACCTTTTTCTTCTCAATGGTAAAGCATGACCATAGAAAAGTTAGGATTCCACCCGTCAAGAAACAAAGAAAGCACATATAGTCATAAGAAAAGAGTAAAACCCCATACACAAGGGCAGAAACAACTGCATGCAGCATACCCACCAATTGGTTTACTATAAAATCCTCAATTTTTGAATGATCATGAATACGCTCTATCATGTCACCACACATCTGATTTTCAAAGAAGGACATTGGCAACTTGGTGAGCTTTTCCAGAAAACCTGAAACAATAGAAATGTTCACATGCGTACTGGCATAGAGGGAAAGACGACTGTTAAACATCCTGAAAGTCATCATGCCCAGCAGGATGGCTGCCTGTGAAAGCAGGATGAGCAGCAACTGGGACCTGTCACCAGTATTTACACCTACGTCGATGACTGATTTTGTCAGGTATGGCATGACCGACTGAAGGGCAATCAGGAATGCCATACATGCAGCCAGCTTCAGGAAAATCCCCCTGTTGTACTTTACCTGCCCCTGTATCTGCTTGAAGGTTGAGGGTGCTCTATGTCCTCCTGTTCTTTTTCCATCGAAATCCCCCTTTGACACCAGCAGGATAATGCCACGCTTCCTGTCTTCGCCGTCGCGCTGCATGGAGCACCATTTTTCTGTGAACTGCTCCTCGTTCATTTTCAATAAGCCACAAGCAGGGTCTCCGATGTAGTATTTCCTGCCATTCCTTTTTTTCCTAACCTTGAACAATACCACAAAATGATTCTGTTCCCAGTGCAATATGGCAGGAAATTCCAGTTTTTCCAAGGATTCAGGAAATACAGCGCCCCCGCAGGTCTTGAATCCGTAGCTGCGCAGGCACCGTGATATGCTCTGTAGCGAAACACCTTCGTGGGTGGGCAGACATTCATATCCCACATCCAGCGGAGAAATGTTCCCTCCCGCATATTTAACGATGGATGCGACGCAAGCTGCGCCGCATCCCATTGAACTGTATTGCTTGTATATGTAGTGTCTCACTGTCTGTTTAGTATCTTATGGGTGCATTTCTTCCTTCTGCGGAAGAGTTGACATAGTTGCCCCGTATAGTCTTGCGGAATTTGT
>JAGHTY010000060.1 GCA_018065125.1 Candidatus Minthousia equi | reverse complement strand
GCTTCCACGCCACTGATACCACTGCTATGGCTGCTAACAATAAGACCTATGTTCTTGCCAGCCATTTCATTACCATATTTGAAGAGGAATGTCTGCATGTTACTCGCCATCTGGCTCCACCAAAGTGGAGTGGCAATGATGACGGTGTTGTATTTGCTCATATCCACGGTTATAGGATCAATGGCGGGATAGCTGTTCTCATCGTTAGGATTCGCTTTGATCTTGTTCAGTTGTTCTGTGCCGATAGCATAGTTGTTGGCAGCATAATTCAAATTCTTGTTTTCGGGTTCCACTTCGATGACATCTGCAGTAATAAGGGTTTTGAGATCATCAACAATCTGTTCAGTGTTGTTCGTGTAGCTGTAATAAACAATTAATGTATTACCCAATTCAACGCTACCAGATTCTCCATTGTCTGAATCTCCATTGTCTGATTCACTATTGCCTGGTGTAGGTGTTGGATTACCTTCCTCTTTCTGGCATGCCATCATACCGAAAGACATAATAAAAATATAAAGGTATGAGATAATTTTTCTCATGTTGATATCGTATTATGATACTGCCCTCCATTGTGTAGGAGTTTTTCCTGTCAGAGCCTTGAAGAAGCGCACAAAATGTTGAGGATATTCAAAACCAAGGCGTTGGCTCACCTGACTAACAGAAAGTTCCTTTTGGTTTCCATTAAATGGAGATGAAGTTAGGAGTTCTTTTGCTTTGGCAAGAATTCTGTCGTTGATAAGGTCTTTTGCCGTACGGCCGGTTTCTGTCTTTACCAATGAACCGAAGTAACCTGTTGAGAGGCAGCACTTGTCGGCAAAGTAGGCAACTGAAGGCAATCCCTCGCTTTCAGCTTTGCCAGCAAGATAGTCGTCAAGTAGCGTCAGGAACTTCCTCACTACGCTGTGGTTAATCTCCTCGCGAGTTATGAACTGACGGTCGTAGAAACGTAGGCAGTAGTTCAGAAGCAGTTCTACATGACTAACTACCAACTCGCGTGTATGCTTGTCGATGGCATGATGCAGCTCTTGCTCAATCATGGTAAGGACACTCTTGAAGGTTTCTACTTCCTGTGCCGAAAGATGCAACGCCTCATTGCTGGTAAAGTCAAAGAACTCATATCTGCTCATCTGCTTGCCAAGCGAAGTGCGGTTAAGGAGGTCGGGATGAAAGGCCAAGGCGGTATACTTGGCAAAAGGAACCTCTGGATTGGGTTCTACGGTCACCACCTGTCCTGGTGCAAAACTCGTTACGGTCATCTCGTCAAAGTCGTACTCGGTGCGACCATACGAAAGTTTGCAACCCTTGTTCTCCTTCAGGTAGAGCGCATAAATGCCATACTTCATCACACACTCCTTGATGTGCTCTGTGCTTTCTACATGAATAACGCTTACAAGGGGATGAAGCGTTTCCATCCCGTTGTAGTCATTGAATTGCTGTATTGTATCTAAATGTATTTCTTGCATTTATTTATCAATATTCACGATTTCGTATTTCCTTGAACCAAGGCCAATCTTTTCACCCCATTCCATGATATGAGTACCATGCTGCTTGGCAATGCGCTCCAGAAGAGGGCGATTGTTGTTGTGCTCGTCGTTATGAATCTGTGTAACGATGTCGTAGCAAGCCTGGTCAACAGCTACAGGATCAAGAGAGGCAACAATGCCATAGTCGGCAATAAGCGGTTTCTGTGGATTGGCATTGCAGTCGCAGTCAATAGACATGTTGTTCATTACTGCAATATAAACAATGCGGCTGCCATTGCCAAAGAAGTTGTGAACTGCCTGTGCTGCAGCTGCCATCGATTCAACAAATCCATCCTGATCATCAACGTGCGACCAAAGTTCATCAACTTTTTCTGTGTATCCTGCAGTATGGATGTATGCCTTGCCCGATGCTGATGCCACACCAATAGAGGCGTTCTTCAGCACACCACCGAGTCCTCCCATCTGATGCCCCTTGAAATGGGCCAGATTGATCATCCAGTCGTAGTATGCAAGGTGCTTGCCTACGATGTTATACTTAAGATGTGTGCTGTCCTGGATGGCAATGTTCATGCTTCCTTCTTCGTCCATGATGTCAACAGGAGCAATCTCTGTGAACCCATGCTCACGAATGGTCTTCCAATGTGCTTCTGTTGTATTACGGCTACCGGCATAGGCGGTATTGCATTCTACAATAGTGCCGTGTACCTTGTCAACCAATGGCTTGATGAAGGCAGGACGCAGATAGCCAGTCTTCTCGCTTTCGCCTGTTGATATCTTTACTGCTACACGTCCTTCAGGGTTTACACCCAGGGCTTCGTAGATGCGTACAAGCGACTCTGGAGTAATCTCACGTGTTATGAACACTTTACTCTGTCCATATGTCAAGACAGAGAATGTTAGAAGAAAAAGGGATGTGAAAAACTTTTTCATTTTTTTATTGCATATTATCATTAAAGAAAGATTCCAGTTTATCCCAAGGAATCACCTTGTCCTTACCACCATCGTAGAGGTCACAATGAGAAGCACCTGGAATTATAAGAAGTTCTTTGTTTGATGGGTTAGGGTTTGGCGTGCGCACAGCATCATAACCTTCTGCCTTGCCATTCATCATGTACTCATAAGCATTCTCTCCAAAGTAGCGTGAGTGTGCCTTCTCGCCATGCACGATGAGAACGGCATTACGAATCTCATTGATATAATAAAGGAATCGTGTGTTGGCGTATGCCTCACAGCCAAATGTGTGCCAACCATCGTTTGAGTTGCCCGAACGCTTGTGGTAACCACGTGGGGTCTTGTAGTAGTCGTAGTAATCCTTCACGAACTGTGGGGCATCCTCTGGCAATGGGTCAACCACGCCACCGCCTTGTGTTGTCTTGCTTGTACGTGCAGCGTTCATGCGCTCATCTGCCAATGCCTTACGT
>JAGHTY010000029.1 GCA_018065125.1 Candidatus Minthousia equi | reverse complement strand
AGTTCTGGCATAGTAGATGCCAGGCCCTAAGGATAATAGTCCCCTGTACTTAAGGATAATAGAAGACAGCGAAAGCGACAAGTCTGTTGTCTGTAGTCCGTGGTCTGTTGTCAAAAAACTCATTTTTGCTCAACCCTCCACTAAATCTTCTTAACGTGCAGATAATCAAGTACTATCAATTTTTAACCCTCCACTAACTATCCACTAACCCTCCACTAACCCTCCACTAACTATAACCGTTTTTTTTTACTTGTAGAAGGCGCGTATATCGTCAAGGTGTTTGCACGTAAATGTACAATACGTTTGCACGTAAACGAGCGATGCGTTTTCACGTAAACGTGATGTCCGTTTTGCGCTAGTTTTGCAAGCTATGTCGTTTTATTCTGAAGACAATAGCCATTTGGCAAAAATCTACTAGTGGAGGGTTAGTGGAGGGTTGGTGGAGGGTTAAATCAACCCTCAACTAAAAATATCAATTGATTATCTGTAAGTTATAGCAGTTTAGTGGAGGGTTGAGGGTTATAGTAAAATAATTTTAGCGAATATGTATCCATGGTTGCTAAGTATACTACTGCATCTAAATTTAACTTTCTTTTGCTATAATTTTCGGTGGATTGTCGCAAATTGGCAGTGTATGACTATATCTTTGCATCCAGAAAGTAGTACTAACCTATTAAAAACGTAAAACTATGGGAATGGATTTAGATGAATTAATCATTATTAGCGAGATTGAGGATGAGTTAAAAGGAAAAGATCGTGGACGTGGAAACAATAATGGCTAAACAAAAAGGAGCATCATTTGTGATGCTCCTTATGTTTGTATCAGTCTTTTCTATTATTTCTTGGTGTATTTATTACCATTGATGGTAATGGTATTTTCATCAATATAAACCACGTCGAGTTCATATTCTGCCAAACCAGCTTCGCCACCCAGTTTAATTATGCCATTTACCAGTTTGCCTTGCACCTCGGCAATTTGTGGGAACACATCTTCGCCAAAACCCTTAGGAACAATCCATTGTCCGGTAGCCTTCTTGGTCTTTGCGTTGTAGTCAATCTCAAGTACACAAGGTGTTTCGTCTTCTGAACTTAAAACCTCATAGAAAGAGCCTGCAAAGCTTGGTGTTTCTTTAGCTTCGGCAGTTTCCTCTGCATTTATCCACTTATCATCCTTTAGCATCCAGGTTTCCCATCTGTTTAGGGGATGATTACCCAAAGCCACTTCCCGATAAAGCATGATGACAGGTTGGCCATCGATAGTGTCTTTTTTGATTTTGGTATAACTGAGCGGAGTCTCTGCCTTGCCTGTTTTCACGTTCCAGATGCCGCCCTTGGCAGAGCGGGACTCGGTGAGGTCGAAAGCAAAGACGTATGTACTATCAATGCGAGTCTTGATAGTCAGGTTCCTTGGCTTCTGAGCATGCAAAGCAAAAGGAATGATAAAGAATAGTGCTATAACAGCAATAAGGAGATTCTTCATAATAATTTATAGCTTTTCTATGTCATGGTCATACCTGTCGATAAATTCTATCTGACCCATGTATTCTTCGGCAATGTCTTCTTTAAGTTTTGAGAGAGCATCAAACTGAGGATCACCCGTCAGTTTATATAGCTCTGCATAGGTATCTCTCAACTCTTTATAAACAGGAGGTAACTCAGTCGTAACTACATTCAGGCATGCTATGATGGCATTTCGCCAGAGAGGAATATATTTGCTGTTGTATTCCTTTATATATGTCTGATGTTGCTCCAGCTTTATTTTCACTTTTCTGTTGTGCTCCTTGTCTATATTCATTTCATCATAACCGCCGAGGTCTGCAAGTTCCTTCTCAAGAGTCTCAACAGGTTTCTTGTATAAGCGGTTCCAGAGGTCTATTCCTTCAGCTCGTGCTTCACGGCGTAGCTTGTTTGTCTTCTGACCGAGTTCGTTTAGTCTTCTGGTCAGTCGACCAACCTTCTCTTGAAGAGGGGCAACCTTAGCCATCGTTGCGGCATCTTTCTTTCCTTTAGCAGCTGCAGCCTGTACGCCTTCGCTGATACCTGCCATTTGCATGAACTGTGCTATCTCTTCTGGCGACATGTTGTTTTTATCAATAAACTCCACATCGCTAACGGTAAGACCTCCAGTAGCCTTTGCCATCATCTTGTCTGCCAGTTCCTTTTCTGTCATCTTCCCACTCTGTACAGCTTCAATATCTGCCATGCTGACGCCAAGATTACCGAGGCGACCTTTCACAGCCTGTTTAGCCATTGCCTTTAACTGTGCATCAGACATATTATCAAGCTGTCCTACGGTTACATTAGTGCCTTCAATCTTCTTTTTGCTGGCGGCCTCCTCTGCCTTACGATTAGGATGGGTCTTAGCCTTCATCTCCTCATGTTTCTCCCTAACCTTGTTCAAAGCTTCATGGAATTTTTCATAGTAAGGTTTATTATCTTCTGGAGCTCCTGGTCTCCATGCCCAATCTATCATATCCTGTTCACTTGGAAGTTCAGGGCACATTGCGATTACTGCATCTTGTGTCAGCTGAGCATAAACATTGAAATGGCTTACTGCAGCCAATGATAAAGTAAGAATTATCTTCTTCATGATAGTATGTTTTTTAGTCAATAAACAAAAATCCCCCTCCTTGATACCTGATGCAGGGAAACAAGGAGAGGGTATATAAATGGTTTGTTTACTTCTTGATAAACTCCACCCTACGGTTCTTAGCGCGACCAGCCTCGGTCTTGTTGTCGGCAACAGGTTCGTGGCTGCCCTTACCTACAGCACGGAGGTTCCACTCATCAACACCAAGCTTTACAAGAGCTGCAACAACTGCCTCTGCACGCTTCTGTGAGAGTGGGTCGTTCACCTTGTCGGAACCCTGGTTATCGCAGTGACCTTGTACCTCGAAACGAACGTTCTTGTTCTTCAGCATATAGTCGGCTACCTTCTGGATTTCTTCCATTGACTCAGGAAGAAGGGTTGCCTTGGCGGTCTCGAAGTTGATGTTATTGGTTACGAACTTACCGGTTTCCTCCATTGCCTTCTCTACTGCTGTAAGGTCCTGAGCGTTGCGGTCATAGAGTTCCACTGCACCCTGTGCAATCACTACGTTGCGGATGAAGTTCAGGTTGTTGTAATCAAAGCGGCCCATGATGGCAAACCATTTAGGTTGCTTCATGTTTGGCACGTTCATCACACGGTTGCCATCGATGTACATCTTACCGGCACGCTTGTTGAACGAGAACTGCACGGTGTGCCAACCGTTCGAGAGATTGTAGTCGTAGCCGGTTTTGATCTCCTTGTCGGCAGTAGTACAGTATTTGTAAGTCTTTGGCTGCAAGTCACAGACACCAAAACTAGCCCATGTAGCATTATAACTATCAAAATCATTGCGGTCATCATTGTTCATCAGATAGAGATCTATTTCATTCAGACCAACACCATCTATAGGTTTCTCCCAGTAATAGAAATCAAACTCGATGGTGAACTCCTCTGTGAGGTATGCACCCTCTTGCTTGATGAGTGGCGTAATGACACCGTCTTCGGTCACCTCCACGGCCAGCTGGTTGCCAAACTTCTTTACCTCAGCCTTACCTGCAAGCAAATCCCACTTGCTTGGGAACTCGCCAACCTTCTCGCTCTGGAAATCATCCTGGAAGAGAATCTTTCCACCGCGCTTAAAGTCGGTAGAGGTGTTAATCTGGGGTGCATTATCTGTAGCAGAAACATTAGCATTATCGCCTTTGCCTCTTTTACCAGAAATGGCATCCTCGGCACCATCCATAGCACCGTCAACGGTTTTATCAACAGCATTGTCGATTTTACGCTCTACAGCGTTCTCTACTTTGTTAACAACCTTGTCTTTCAGTCGTTTCAAGAATCCTTGTGCGTTAACGTTTGCATCACAGCAAATCAGGGCCACAAGTGCTAAAAGAATTGTTTTCTTCATATCAATTAGGTTTAAAATTATAAACTGATTTTTAGTCAAAAACGATGTTAAAATGCAAAGATACATTTTTTCAAGAAAAACATGCATATTTTCAAGAAAAAACATCGTGAGGTTACATTTTTTACCATTTAACCCCTAAATCTACTTTGTAATTCTGAAATAGTCCACGTCGGCCCAGCCTCCATCGTTTGTGGTTATGGCGGGGCGGGTACAGAATACGCCAATCTTGGCACCTATCCATTTACCTTCTATGGCTTGGAATTCGTGGCCAAAGGGGACGAATTTCTTGCCATCGGTGCTATAAAGGAAATGGCATTTTACCAGCAAGTCGTTACTGTTTTCACCATTTCCAATTTTCTGTCCGTTGCAACTGAACTGTACCTTTAAATAAAAGGTGTTGGTGTTTAGTGCTATAGTTTGGTGAGTGACTTCTGTGCCACCTTTGTCGGCTTTCGTACATTCTGCCTGTGAAAGTATTAGTCCGTTAGGCGTGTTTTCTACGAAAAGTCCGGCATAGTTCAGTCCCATAACTACCAATCCGGTTCGTTCACCAGTGTACTTGCTGGTAGGCTTAAAGGTTATTTTTGTGGTAGCACAGAAATTAGGTGCAGGGGTTTTCTGCAGCATAAGGTTTGGCACATCCCAAAGACTTTTGTAATGCTGGGGAACTGGGGCAGAGTATAGGCGTACAAATCCCTTGTCGCCAGCAAAATAAGCCCATTTCTCATCAATGTTGGCATTCCATTGCCACTGCAGTCCTAAGGTGTAGCCACTAAACTCATCGCTTTCTGCAGGCGTGCAGATGGGGTAGGTCTTGCCCACATTTGGCTTGGCATAGGTAGCCACAGGTTCGCCACAGCCGTCTCCATCCTTGTCGGTACCAATGACGGGCCAGTCGTTTATCCACTTCATGGGTTGCAGGTGCACTAGTCGCCCGTAAGCTCCTACATCCTGAAAATGCAAGAACCAGTCTTCGCCTGTAGGCGTATCTACCCACGCACCTTGGTGAGGACCATTGGTGGCAGATTTTCCCTGTGCCATGACTATGCGGCATTCGTAAGGACCGTAGATGCTTTTGCTGCGCTGAACGGTTTGCCAACCTGTAGGAACACCACCTGCGGGATGGAAGATGTAGTAATAATCACCACGCTTGTATAGCTTGGGTCCTTCACAGGTTTCTTGTTCTTCGTGTCCATCAAAGATGATGCGGGATGGAGTAATGGCTTGTGTTGCTTCGTGGTTCAGCTCGCACATTGCCAATACGCTTTTCAGTCCGGCACGGCTACCAGCATAGGCGTGTACCATATACACGTGTCCGTCTTCGTCCCAGAAAGGGCAGCAATCTATGATTCCCTTACCTGGCTTTACCAATGTGGGTGTGCTCCAGGGACCTTCAATAGCATCTGCCTTGGTCATGTAGGCACCTTGGTCGGGATCACCCCAGAAAATATAAAACTGATTGTTGTGATGCCTGATGCTAGGAGCCCACACTCGGTTGCCATGCTGAGGTAATGTGTCGGTAAATGGATACAGGGCATGAGGAATGGCAGTGGCAATGAACTGCCAGTTTACCAAATCCTTTGAATGCAGAATCTGTAATCCGGGTAGGCAGCCAAAGCTGGATGAAGTCATATAGTAATCTTCTCCTACACGAATGGCATCGGGGTCGGAATAATCGGCATACAGAATAGGATTCTTGTATTTTCCGTTTCCTAGGTCGGAAACCCAAACCTGACTGACATAATTCTCTTGTGCCTGAGCTGAAAATGTTAGGCACAATAGCATGAGGGATAGAATCTTTTTCATTTCTTGATATGGATAGTGCATGGTGTCTTTAATTGTTCTTGCCAGTTTTCAAGGAAATGGAACCATTCCTTGCTGCTTACAAATCCCTTTTGTTCCTTGCGAGCGCAGAACGTGAAATGATAACTAAGGGATGTGCCTTCGTAGTTACCCATGGTTATCAGGTAGTTCTGCCCATCGTTAAAGGCATTCTTAACATATTTGTAGGGTACGCATACGCCAAGTCCAATGATTTCTGGGCGACAAAGTGAATCGGTTTTGGTGGGAATGTTACTGCCCCATGAACCGCAAAGTCCGCTATCGTTTACAAAACCCTCATTATCGGTTTCAAGCATCTGTGCTCCTGTGCAGAAAGAGAGTTGCTGCAAAGGCTTGTTGAAAGAAACCTGTACTTCTACATCACGATGTGCGGCATATAGGATGTAGCGTTGTTTCATGTTCAGGGTGGCTCCTTGGTATTGCCAACCCTTGTCGCCAACCTCGATTATGGTTCTAACAGGACCATTTGCCAGAATAGCCTGAGAACGGTAGGCTACAGTATCGATTGTGGTGGCCTGGTTATTGGCAAAACCGCGAAAAGACCCTAAGCCGATTGCTTTTCCTGCCCAGAGAACATCACTTCCGTAACCCTTGTCATTGTAGTTTGTAGTATGGAAATCTGTTTCGGCCAATTCCAGCTGTTGGTTAACCTTACCATAAAGGTCGATGCTCTGGCGGTTGTCGAAATAGATGCGGAAAGCATTGATTTCCGACTCGAATGAAACACCGTGTCCCTCGATCATGTCGTATGTGCCACGTTCTACATTGTCACCGTATGCATTTACCATGGTAACGCGAGGGTAGCGCTTGTTCTTGTCGTTTATCTTCATGTGTGCATACACACGAGGCGTATATTTTGCTTGCTCGCCTTGTTGCAACAGCTGTATCCTGATACTCTTCTTTCCCTTGGCAGGAACGTCAACCACAAATGCAAGTTCATCGGGAATGTCATCCTGATTCAGGTCGTCTAGCTGTGATGGTATTTCGGCTGCTCCATCTTTCACAATGCAGGCAGCAACAGGAAAGCCCACATCGTGCAGCGGAATTACTACAGGCTCATTGGCTCTGGCTCTGGCCAATGGATTGCTGATTTCAATAGTGATAGATTTTGTGGCAGGCTGTGCCCACGCGGTGCAGATACCTATTGTAAAAAAGATAAATATACTGATAAGGTGCTTCATGAAATAATAGTTTTAATGATAGGCAAATGTAGTGCTTTTTTGTTGATTATGCCTGATAGATGAATTGAAATCTTACTTTTAGTGTTAAATTAATTAGTAAATTTTATATTTATTAAGAATTATGTGCTGGATATTCAAAATATTTTGTATATTTGCAAAGATTTTTAACAAACTTATACGATGCAACGACGAATTTCCCTTTACACCTATGCCTTGATGATGTTGGCCCTGATGCTGACATCGTGTGACTGGGTTTCGTCGGCTTTCCTGGAAGACTCGAATAAACTGCATGATATAGAACGCTTTGATATCTTGCAGAATGAGTATGGAGCATCGGGAAGTTTTTCGGTTATTCAGCACATGAATACCGATTTCCCAAGAGAAACAAAGGTACTGATAGAAGATGTTCTTAGCCTGGGTGCCGTAACAGACGCCGATGTTAACGACAAGTTATACCATTGCCTGGCAGATACCTCGATGCTTGTCCTGATGGCAGATGGAGAGGAAAGGTTTGGCAATATGGAAAAACTGAATCAACAGTTCTATAAGGCTTTTGAGAACCTATCAGAAACATTGCCAGAATTGCCAATGCCCCGTATCTATGCTCAGTGCTCGGCTCTGAACCAGAGTGTGGTAGTAGCAGATTCGCTGATAGGTTTCAGTGTGGACAAGTATATGGGTACCGATTATCCACCTTATAGAAAATACTTCTACGATTACCAGATAGAGTCGATGATTCCCGAAAGAATTGTACCTGACTGTGTGTACTTCTATCTGCGTTACTACTATCCTTTCCCAAACAGTGAAGAAGGATCACTTATAGAACATGTTATTCACAATGGCGTGCTGAACTGGATTGCAGCAAAGGCCTTGAAAATGAATGACGTTGAGGATATGCTATGTATGCCAAAGCAGGAAAGGAAATGGCTAAAGAATAACGAACAGAAGATATGGACTTTACTTGATAATCCTGTTATTCGCAATTCAAAGGATCCTCAATTGATAAGGACATTGCTTGCTCCAGCACCTTTCACTCCAGAACTGGGTGAGGATAGTCCCGACATGCTGGGTGTGTGGGCTGGCTATCATATTGTGGACAAGTATATGAAGCAGCATTCAAAGACTACCGTGAAGGAACTGCTGGATAAGAAACTGGAAGAATTATTGCCACGTTAAGCATGGAAACCGCACTTTACTTAATACCCGTAGAATTGGGTGAAACCCCTATATCGCAAGTACTGCCAGCCTATAACCGTGAGGTGATTCTAGGTATCAGGCATTTTATCGTAGAGAATGTTCGTTCTGCCCGCAGATTCCTGAAAAGGGTAGAGCAGAGTATTGATATAGACAGTCTTACTTTTTATACACTGAACAAGCATACCTCTCCAAAGGATATTACTACTTATCTGGAACCATTATTGAAAGGTGAACCAATGGGGGTGATTTCAGAGGCAGGATGCCCTGCTGTGGCCGACCCTGGTGCTGATGTAGTAGCCATTGCGCAGAGAAAGCATTTGCGTGTCGTTCCATTGGTAGGTCCATCTTCCATTATCCTATCTGTAATGGCATCGGGGTTTAATGGACAGAGCTTCGCCTTTAACGGTTACTTGCCTATCGAGGCAGGCGAGCGTACAAAGAAGATTAAACAACTTGAATCAAGGTGCTATACCGAGAATCAAACACAGCTCTTCATAGAAACGCCATACCGTAATCATAAGATGATAGATGAACTATGCCACGTGTGCAGGCCTCAAACCAGATTGTGCGTGGCTGCTGGCATTACATGCCAAGATGAGTATATCCGTACCTTGACCATTCAGGATTGGAAAAAAGCAAAGGGCCTGCCCGATTTGAGCAAGACCCCTTGTATCTTCTTGATCTATAAAGGATAATTCTTATTTCTTCATCAGATTGCTAACAAAGAAGTTATTGATGCGTGTATAGAGGTGGTGACGGGTGTTGCCGCCTCCAATTCCGTGGTTGCGGTTTGTGTAAACCTGCATTTCAAACTGCTTGTCGGCCTGTACCAAACTTTCACTGTATTCTGCAGAATTACGGAAATGTACGTTGTCGTCGGCAAGACCATGACACAGCAACAAGTTTCCGCTTAGGTTCTTTGCACGGCTGATAGGACACTCGTCGTAGCCTTTGCTGTTTTCCTGTGGAGTTCGCATGAAACGCTCGGTGTAGATGGTGTCGTAGTATCTCCAACTGGTAGGAGGAGCCACTGCAACACCACACTTGAATACAGGTCGGCCTTCGCTCATAGACATTAGGGTATTGAAACCACCATAACTCCATCCCCAGATGGCGATGTTGTTCTTGTCAATGTAAGGCAGTGTGCCTAGGTAAATTGCAGTTTCAACCTGGTCTTTTGATTCTTTTACACCCAAGTTCAGGTAGGTGCATTTCTCAAATTCAGCTCCGCGTCCACCGGTTCCACGTCCATCTACGCAAACACAGATAAAACCTTCGCTACAGAGGAAACTTTCAAACAGGCCACCATTTCCGTTGGCACCAATGCTCCAAGAGTCGGTTACCTGCTGACTGCCAGGACCACTGTACTGGTGCATCACAACAGGATATTTCTTGCTGGCATCGAAACTGGCTGGCTTAATCATGAAACCATTCAGCTGCACACCTTCGCTAGTGGTAAAGGTAAAGAACTCCTTGGTACCTAGTTCGGTTTGTGCCAGCTTGTCGTTCAGACGCTGGTTGTCAACCAGTGTTTTCAAAGTCTTTCCATTGTTGTCGTTAAGAGTGAAAACATAAGGTGTGTTGGCATCACTCCAATTGTTCAGGAAATACTTCATGTTGGCACTGAACAATGCACTGTTGGTTCCATCTTTAGAAGTAAGACGAGTCTTTCGTCCTTTACCGTCAATCTTATAAACGTTCTTACGCAAAGGACTTCCTTCATTGCTGCCATAGTAGAATGTATTGGTAGCCTCGTCCCATCCGTAGAAGGCTGTTACTTCAAATTCACCCTTGGTAATCTGCTTGATAAGCTGACCATTAAAGTTATAGAGATAAAGATGGTTGTAACCATCACGCTCGCTCATCATCACAAAATTCTTGTCGTAGAAACGGATGTCATCGTAGGCAGGCTCCTTGATGTACTGAGGTGCTTCATCGCGTACGATGAGTTGCGCTGTGCAGCTACGTGGATTTGCCATGTAAATATCGTAGCGATTCTGATGACGGTTCAGGGTCATTACTGCCAACTTATCTGGGTCCTTGGTGAAATAGATGCGAGGGATGTAGCCATCTGCCTCTAAAGGTAGGTCGATAGTGCGGGTTGCACGGCTCTTGATGTCAAAGGTCATAACTTTTACTTTGGCATTGTCAACACCTGCCACTGGGTATTTATAGCTGTAAGCACCTGGGTACAGGGCATAGTCGGTATAGGCAGGTGCAGCACCTTTATAAAGACTAAAGTTGAATTCTGGAACCTGGCTTTCGTCAAAACGAATCCAAGCCAGCATCTGACTGTCGGCACTAAAGTCAAAGGCACGAGAATAGCCAAACTCTTCTTCGTTTACCCAGTCTGGAATACCGTTCAGAATTTCATTGTACTTACCATCTTTGGTAACCTGACTCTCGGCATTGTTGTAGAGCAGTTTTACTAAGAAGAGGTTGTTGTTGCGAACAAAAGCTACCATTGTTCCGTCTGGAGAGAATAAAGGTACTTGTTGAGGACCATTTTCAGACAATGGAACTAATGTTTTGTTTCTTACATTGTAGATATAAAATACGGCAGTGTAAGAATGACGGTAAATAGACTGTGTTTCAGTCTGGATAAGGATGTTGTCTTCTGCAGGCGACATGATATACCCGTCTATGTAGTCTAGTTTTACATTGCGCGCAGTATTCACATCGAATACGGTTTCTATTTCTTCACCCGTCTTGAATGAGTTACGTACAATTCGCTGTCTGTCGGCACTGATCTGTGTGAAGCTTTCACCATCTTTTGAGGGAGTCCATCCATAAACAGCTTGCGCACGAAACGAACCGCGTGTAATGTCCTCCATGGTGAGTACGTTCTTTGCCTGTAAGTTTAATGAAAACATGCAAAGAAGAATCAGGGAAATAAGTTTCTTCATAAATGTTATGGTTAATTATTATGTTGCAAACTTACTGCTTTTTTCTGAAAAATCTTGTTCCAAACGGTTAATAAATGTTCCTTTCCTTTGTAATTGGAGTATAAAAGTCTTATCTTCGCAGTGGTGAAAGACTTTGGCACATACATGCGTGAGCAGTTTCCCGAATTCAGGGTGCAGAAAATATCGCTGAATGCGGGATTTACCTGTCCTAACCGTGATGGAACGGTGGGTACAGGTGGTTGTAGCTATTGTAACAACCAAACCTTTAATCCAGAATATTGCTCGGTAGAAAAAAGTATCACGCAGCAATTGGAAGAAGGAAAGCAGTTTTTTGCCCGAAAGTATCCTACTATGAAGTATTTGGCCTATTTCCAGGCCTATACCAATACCTATGCCAATGTTGAATTGCTAAAGCAGTACTATGAAGAGGCTTTAGCGGTTAAGGATGTTGTTGGATTGGTAATAGGAACACGTCCTGACTGTATGCCTGATGCCTTGCTGGATTATTTGCAGGAACTGAACAAGCAAACTTTCCTGATTGTGGAATATGGCATAGAAAGTGCTAACGATGCAACTTTACTCCGCATTAACCGGGGACATACATACGACTGTGCGCGTCAGGCTGTTGAAAAGACTGCAACTCGTGGTATTAGGGTTGGTGCACACATTATTCTTGGGTTGCCTGGTGAAGATACAGAAGAACTGATGCGACAGGCAGATATAATAGCGCAGCTGCCTCTCACTACTTTGAAATTACATCAGTTGCAGCTTATCCGTGGAACCCGTATGGCTCAGGAATATCAGGAACATCCAGAAGATTTTCATCTTTATTCAGCAGATGAATATATCAATCTGGTGCTAGACTACATAGAACACTTGCCTGATGAACTTGTGTTGGAACGATTTGTGTCGCAATCTCCCAAATCGTTGTTACTGGCCCCAGATTGGGGACTTAAAAACCATGAGTTTACGGCAAGGGTAAAGAAGGCAATGGAGTTAAGAACTAAGAGTTAAAAGTTAATACAATATAAGAATATGGAAAAAGGAAAATTCAAAACCAGAGAATTAGTACAGGAAACCCTTAAGAATATGGGTTGTCAACCAGAAATTAACGATGCTGATCAGATTGTTTTTCAGTATCAGGGAACACGTTTCTTTATTGATGCAGACAACAACATCCCTTTTATTCAGATTTTTGAAACATGGTGGGCTAGCATTGGCTTGACAAATCCTGATGCTGAATTGCTGAAGGTGGCAATCAATGAAGCAAATGCAAATTCTTTCCCTACTGTTCTTTATTCGGAAGACAAGGAACATAATCTGCTGGGTGTGCATTGCCGTTTGCGTACGGTATTTACTGCAGACCTGCCAAATTTGGAAGATTTGATGAAAGCATTGCTTAATTCGTTCTTCCAAACCAATCAGGTGGTAAATGCTACTATGACAAGACTTACAGGTAAGGAACCTGAAATGCCAGAAGGCGTGAAGCCTGTTGTTCCACAGAATAATAATGGAGAGTTACTGAATTAATCTTCTGATTTCTTACCTTTTTTTAGTTCGCGGAGTCCTTCTGCAATTGCAAATTGCAGAGCGGCTTCGCGTTCTTTTCCGCATTTCATCAGTGCTTTGCCAAATTTTTCGTGTGCGGAAGCATTCTCAGGATTCAGTCGTGTGGCACGGTCTAAATCTGCACATGCTTCTTCTGGATGATCCATTGCTAAATGACTTTTTCCACGATTGTATAGTGCCTTGAAGTTGAATGGTGAAACATCTAATGCTTTTGTAAAGCACTCACAGGCGTCAAAATGCTTCTTTAGGTCGGCAAGGGTAACACCTTTTCTAATATAGGCGTCGGCATAATTAGGGTTCAGCTTAATTGCCTTGTCGTAGTTCTTGATGGCAGACTTTGCATCACGTGCCTCTGTAATGCACATGTTTCCCATTACATAGTATTCCTTTGCCAATCCATTGAGCATCTCTTGCCTTTCCTCCATCTGGCGTTTCATGTCTTCCATCTCGTTTTTCAGTTTATTGATGGTGCTCAGTTTCTTGCTGATGAAACGCTTTATTAGTGGTTTCTCGATATCGTAGCGTGTATGGATGGCTTTGAAAAACTCATCCGTCATCTCACGGAACTTCCCTTCATTGAAAAGTTTTACGGTATTGACATAAAGCAAATCGGCTTGTGCCTGTTTCATGGCCCTTTCAACCGATTGCTGGTCGTTGAACCTTTTGGCAAAGTTAACGATATCAGGACGTACGAAAATGTCATTTCGCAGAATTTCTTTTTTTAGGCAGATGCCTTTTAAGGAAGTGCAGCGTGAGAGAGCAACGTATGCCTGGCCGCCAGCAAAAACACCTCCTGTAAAGTCAATGGCTACACGACTGAAGGTTAATCCCTGACTTTTGTGGATGGTTATAGCCCATGCCAGACGGACTGGGAACTGGATGAATACACCCAATTCTTCTTCTTCAATTCGTTTTTCTGTTTCATTGTAAGAGTACCGAACATTGTGCCAACTATCTTTCCTAACCTCGCAAAGTTTGCCATCTTCTGTAATAATGTATAGCAGTTCGTTGTCAATATCAATACTCTCAATGGTTCCGATGGTTCCGTTTACCCATTGACGGTCCATGTCATTTTTGATGAAAATCACCTGAGCACCAACTTTCAGTTCTAGTGACTTTAAGGTAGGGAGTGAGGTTTCAGGGAATTCACCCTTAATCTCTCCCTCGAAAACGATGGGGTCATCTGGTAGTTCTGCCAGTTTTTGATCGTTGATGAAGTCCACGTTGTCCCTGCGCGTTCCTAGGGTGATAAACATATTTTCCTGGTTACTTTTATCAAAATCGGCATTTACGCGGGTATTCAGTAATTGAAGGTCGGCAGCAGTAGCAGTATTGTTACGGATATGGTCTAGAACACCTACGAACACATCGTCTCGTTGACGGTACACCTTTGTGAGCTCAATTGAAACCAGCTCCATTTCATTGAATACACGTGCCGAGAAAAAGAATGGGTTAGGGTAGAAACGATTCAATAACTCTCTTTCATCGCTTTTTACAACAGGCTCTAACTGGAAAACATCTCCCACTAAAAGTAATTGCTTTCCACCAAAAGGTTCACGCATGTTACGTGTGTAGATGCGTAATACCTTGTCTATAAAGTCGATGATATCTGCACGCACCATTGAAATCTCGTCAATGATAATCAATTCAACTTCATCTAGCAGTTTTCGTGTAGCTTGGTTGTACTTTAGTGTCTCACGAATCTTTTTGGGAGAGTAACGTGGGTCATCGGGCAGTAATGGATAAAAAGGTAATTTAAAGAAACTATGCAGTGTGCAGCCACCGGCATTGATTGCTGCGATGCCTGTAGGGGCTAGCACTACATGTTTCTTCTTGGTATTTGCACAAACATATTTCAGGAAAGTGGACTTGCCTGTACCAGCCTTTCCTGTTAAGAATACCGAGTTATGTGTGTATTGAATCAAACGTAATGCTGTTTGAAACTCGGGGTTGTTTGTGTCAATCTCTTTTCTCTCCATAATTGTTTACAAATATACGACATTTCTAACGTTTTTATAGGTTGATAAGTGAAAAAGATGTATTTTTTTTGTGTAATGAGGTTTATTTGCTAACTTTGCAATAGTTATTCATTAACCATAGAAAGAAAATGAAAAAGTTATTTTTAGCTCTTGTAATGTGCATTTCAGCATTGTCTGCTTCTGCACAGATTGATTTGAAGTCTGTAGATGTTAAGGCTAACCTTCGTGGAGACTTTGGTATTGGTGCTGGTATAACAATGGGATTGTTTGATCACATTGATTTTGCTCCAAATGTAAACTATTACTTTTCAAGTGGAGCTAATCTGTTGAGTATTGATGCTGACTTCCACTATAATATCGATTTAGGTTATGACTTGAACCTTTATCCTATGGCAGGTTTGGTAATTGCTCACTGGGGTGCTTCAGGTCCTGTTAGTGGAACAACAAAGTTAGGCATGAACTTAGGTTGCGGTTTGGATTATGATTTGAATCGTAACTGGTCGCTATTTGCCGAGGCAAAGTATCAGTTCCTGTTCAATGCAGGTGGTGCCGACGACACCTTCTTCTCTTTGGGTGCAAAGTATAGATTCTAATTACAAATTTATATTGATATTATTGAGCGAAGGGGATCCTTCGCTCATTTTGTATAAAGTTTAAGGTTTTGGGTATATGTTGGAAGCGCTTTTCCTTATTGTTGGTTTATTGGTAGGTGTAGCTATAGGCTATTTTGTATGCAAGAATGCTGGTGCAGAAGAGAAAACTGCATTGGTATCGAGTAGGGATGTGCTTCAAAACAGAGTAAACTTGCTTGAAGAACAGCTTAATAAGACAGAGTTACAATCTAAGCAACAATTAGAAAAAGCAGAGTCGCAGGCAAAAGAACAGTTGGAACAATTGCGTCAGCACACGAAGGAACAGGTTGAGCAGCAAATGAATTTGATTCGAGAGCAGATGACCACTACCAGTGAGAAAGTGCTGAAAGAACGTTCGGAACAGTTGAGTGCAGACAATAAGGATCAACTTTCTTCAATATTGACCCCTCTGCAAGAACACCTTAAACAAATGCGAGAAGCAGTAGAGAAGAGTGATCGCGACAGAAATGACACCATGGCGCGACTAGATGAAACCATCAAGTCGAGCATAGCACAAAGCAAGATGGTGGGAGAGCGTGCAGATAAACTTGCTCAGGCTCTTACCGGCGAAAACAAGACACAAGGAAACTTTGGCGAATTGCGCTTGCGCCAGCTTCTTGAAGGAATGGGGCTGGAGGAAGGTACTCAGTTCGAGGAACAGTTTGCTATGCGTGATTCTAATAATAAGGTCATCTATGATGAGGAAGGGCATAAGTTGATTCCTGATGTCATTCTTCATTTTCCGGATAAGCGTGATGTAATTATTGACTCGAAAGTATCTTTTACTGCTTTTGAGGATTACTGTAATGCAGAGACAGACGAAGCAAAGCAGGATGCGTTGAAAAGACACCTTGCTTCTGTTCGGAGTCATGTTCAGGAATTATCCAAGAAAAACTATAGTAAACATATTCGTGAAGGACACAATAAATTGGATTTTGTCATCATGTATATGTTCAGTGAAAGTGCCTTGCAGTTGGCTATTGCCAATGATGTAAACCTATTCAAGGAGGCATTCGAAAAGGGTGTAATTATATCCGGTAGCCAGAACTTATACGCCTTGCTCCGTGTTTTGGAAATGAGCTGGAAACAAGTTCAGCAAGTAGAGAATCAAGAGAACATAATGAAATGCGCAGATACAATTATAGAGCGTGTTCAGATGTTTGCAGAGCGATTTGCCAAGGTAGATGAAATGCTGGAAAAGACTCGTCGCTCTTTTGATGACATAAAAGGCATTACAGGCAGTTCGGGCCGCAGTATAGAAACTGCAGCCCGTAACCTGTTGAAATATGGTGCCAATGAAAGTCCCAAGCACAAAAAGTTGCAAGATGGCGTTGCGGATACTATGACTTTGAAATCTCCAGACCTTTCAGACTAAGGGACATATCTACAAAGCGTGCTTTGTTGTTTGGTGGATTCTGGGTAAGAATCTTCTTTATTCGGGCGGCAGCCTCTTCATCTTTTGCTACCATATATAGGTAACCACCACCACCTGCGCCTGGCAACTTATAACCGCTACACAGATCATCAATCTGACGAGTGATGGCATCTACGGCAGGTGGGTTAGTGCCACTATCAAGGCGCATGTTCTGTTTCCATGTCTTTCGGATTAATTTTCCGTAGGCATCGAAATCGTTGCGTTGAATAGCATCGTATAAATCAAGGGCATGGGCTTTCATTTGAGACAATACCTCCAGATGTTCTGTACTATTCAAGAACATACCTCGGACAATCTCTGCTAATATGCCTTTTGCTGTGCGAGTGATGCCTGTATAATATAATAGGTGGCATTTACTATATTCTGGATTTGTAAACAACTGATTTGGCAGCCATCTTACCAAAGGTTGCTGACTCCAACCGGGTTGTGTCTGCAATAGTTTAACACCCGCTAGAACTCCTCCATACTGATCTTGCCAACCACCTCCGGTAGTGAGTAACTGCTCTAGTACCAAGGTATTATTACATATTTCATAGCAATCCCATCCTAAACCGCAGAAATCGTTAATGGCTCCCAGTACAGTTGAGGCTAAGATAGAACTTGTTCCTAATCCAGATCCTGCTGGGATTGCAGAGAGGGTTGTCATTTCAATACCAGCTCCAAAGGCTTTGAGCTGATCCTCAAGACTATTGAACTTCTGCTCGCAGAAACTTGGATGAAAACCAGCAAGAACCAGTGCTGCTTTTGGAATAGAGAAAGGAGAACCCACTTTGTTGAATTGAGTTAATTCCTCAAAAGTGCAAACTCTTTCTACCGCTCCCAAATCAATGGAACGTAGTGTGATGATTGGGGTCTGCGAAGGTCGGATGTATACCTGTAAAGGAGGTTGTCCATTTAGTTCAATAGCGATATTTACAACGTTGCCACCTTCCATCAGGCTATAAGGAGGTGTGTCTGTCCAACCGCCTGCCATGTCAATGCGCACAGGACTTCGGCTCCATACAATCTGATCAGAGAAAACAGA
>JAGHTY010000132.1 GCA_018065125.1 Candidatus Minthousia equi | reverse complement strand
TCCTGAAGAAGGGCACTCTGAGATTGCGGGAATCTGTAAGGACTTCCATTTCCGTCCGTTGCAGTATGGCAACTATCCATTTACCTTCTACCTCTTTGGTCGGGATCATTCCTGGAGGCCACAAGGATTGCGACACATCTATGTGAGAATAGCTGCTGGTGCTGATCCCCAGAAGGTCATGGAGTTTATTCACAACGCTGTGATTGAAATCATTCCTGATGTGGATCCTGATACCATCTATCTGCACCTCTTTGACGAGGAGCTTGCACGTAAGTACAAGCAGGAGGAGAAACTGAGCAAGCAGGTGACAGCTTTCACGCTGGTAGCTATCATCCTCTCGCTCATGGGTGTGTTCGGTTTGGTACTTTTCGAAACACAGCATCGTCAGAAAGAGATTGCCGTGCGACGTGTGCTTGGTGCGGAAGTGAATGATGTTCTTTCGATGTTGAGCAGGAAGTATGCTTTCATTGTGTTGATATGCTTCGTGATTGCTGCACCAGTCAGCTATCTGATCATCGACTACTATTTTAGCACCTTCGCTTATCACACCGCCATTAGTTGGTGGGTCTTCGCATTGGCTCTGGTCATTGTCCTTTTCGTGACTATTACGATTGTTGTGGTGCGTAGTTTGAGTGCAGCGACAAGTAATCCTGTGAATTCGATTAAGGCAGAATGAGTTGTAAAAACCTCTTTATAGTTTAATGTTGATGAAAATGCACCTAAAAAGGAGGTAAGCTTACCACCTTTTAGGTGCATTTCTTTGAATATACATAGAAATAAGGTATCTTTGTCACTGTGATGGTTCACGTGCTACTTTTAGCGTATAAACATTGAAAATATTAATGAAAAAGGCTAGAATCCTCGTAGTAGATGATAATCAAGGCATCAGAAATGCCCTGAAGTTATTGCTGTCTGCACATTTTGAGCAGGTAGAAATCATTGCATCTCCCAAGACGTTAGTTAGTGCGATAAACAGTTTCATGCCAGACGTTGTGCTGCTTGACATGAACTTCTACACAGATATCAACACAGGAAATGAGGGATTATACTGGACAACAGAACTGAAAAGGATGTTTCCTGATATACAGGTTGTGTTGTTTACGGCATACGCAGATATTGCGCTGGCAGTAGAAGGTATGAAGCGTGGCGCATTTGATTTTATCGTGAAACCATGGGATAATACCAAACTGATAGAAACACTTATTGCTGCTTCTTCTATAAAAAAAGGTGGAAATACTGCAACTACCAGAGAAACTCTCTCGCCTAATAGAACAGAAGGCGTTTTCTGGGGTACGTCTTCCGCGATGCTTCAAATTAAGCAGACTTTGCTTAAGGTGGCACCTACCGATGCCACGATTCTGATTACTGGTGAGAACGGAACAGGAAAGGATGTGCTTGCACATGAAATTCATGCTCAGAGTTCCAGAAGGAATCGTAAAATGGTATGTGTAGATGCCGGAGCAATAACAGATACCTTGTTTGAAAGTGAGGTTTTTGGACATGTGAAGGGCGCGTTTACCGATGCGCATACCGACCATGTGGGAAAGTTTGAGCAGGCAAATGGTGGAACGCTTTTTCTGGATGAAATTGGTAATATCCCTTTGCATTTGCAGGCCAAGCTTCTTCGTGTTATCCAAAATAGAACCGTTACCCGTGTAGGGTCGGACAAGCAGATTCCGGTGGATATTCGCTTGATATGTGCCACAAACATGGATTTGGAAAAGATGGTGCTTGAAGGTAAGTTTCGTGAAGACCTGTATTACCGTATCAATACCTTGCATCTTCATTTACCTGCCTTACGTGATAGGGCAGATGACATCTTGTCGCTTTCAGAACAGTTCCTGAAAAAGTATGCCGAGAAATACCACAGAAGTGTATCTTCTATCTCACAGGAAGCAGCATTGCTGTTGAAGTCTCATTGCTGGAATGGCAATGTGCGCGAATTGCAGAATGTGATAGAGAAGGCCGTGATTATGTCGGAGGGTAATGAGTTGCTGACTGCAGATATCACCATCGAGGCAAAGATGAGGGCACAGGCAGTATCTGCTACCACCTTGGATGAGGCAGAGGAACAAACCATACGTAACACCATGGCAAGATGTGGGGCAAACCTGAGTATGGTAGCTAGGGAATTAGGTATTAGCAGGCCTACTCTTTATAGTAAATTGAAAAAATATGGGATATAATTTATAGGTAAGAGTAGTGAGTGATTATCTTGTCATATTAATCTTGGTTATTTCGGTGGTTGTGATCACGGCTATGGTGACAGCTATGGTTATTAGTGAGCGAGACAGAAAGAAATTAGAGTATATGCTTGATGCTTTCGAGGACGAAGAACTGAATTTTCGTTTTCAGGAGAACTCTAAATTCAACAAAACCTTGAATCGAATCAAGTGGATTGTAGAGAAACGCAGGCAACAGAACGAACAGGAATCATGGAGTAAGCTAATCAGGGTACTGACGCATGAAATTATGAATACTGTCAGTCCTATTGCATCGTTGAGCGAGGCCTTGTCCGAACAGATGAATATGCCTAGTGCAAAGATGGATGTAAAGGCTGGTCTTGAAACCATATCGTCATCATCAAAAGACTTGATTAAGTTTGTGGAATCATACCGTGAACTGACAGGTGTGGCACGTTCTGTGAAAAAGGCAATTATGGTAAAGCATGTGATTGGCAAGGTAATAGAATTGACCTCTGAACAATGTGCCGAGTTTGGAGCAAAATGTTCTTTTATAGAAAAGACATCCGATGCTATTATCTATGCAGATGAATCACAAATTAGTCGCATACTGATAAACCTTATAAAGAATGCGTTGCAAGCTGGTGCCACGGCTGTGCAAATCTCGGTAGAAATAGATGCAGACGAACAAACCTTGATAAGGGTAATGAACAATGGAGAGGCAATAACTCCAGAAAGTCAGGACCAGATATTCATACCTTTCTTTACAACAAAAAATGAAGGTACAGGTATAGGCTTAAGTTTGTCAAGGCAAATTATGCGTGCGCACAATGGTACGCTGGATTTAACACATAGTGATGCCAGCAGTACAGAATTCCTTCTTACCTTTAAATAGAAAAGAATCTATAACCCTATTGCCGAAGGGTTATAGACCCTTTGCCTTTAACATCCTAGACCTTTCACTTCATACGTCCTAGACCCTTCGGGTTTAAGGTCTAGGACCTTATAATCTGTCTTTGCTAACTCTTGTTTCTTTGAACTTTTCCCATCCCCAGGTACATAATAGAGGAATACCCACACCTGCAATGGAATAGAGAATCCAGAATAGGTCGGTTTTGTTGTGGTGAACAATCATGTGGTCGCCAATATGGCCCCAGTCAAGACCATAATAGGAGATTTTCAATGCACTTACAATCTTGAAACAGATGATATGGAACACGTACACAGATAAGGTGTTGCGTCCGCAGAACAACAGGAAACGCTGCACGGGATTGTTCCACTTTTCAATCTTAGAAGATAGCCAGTAGGTCATGGCAAATCCTGCAATGGCAGGTAGTATGATCTTTACGCACTTTATCAATGTACTTTTGTAGGTAAGGCATGATGGGAACCAGATGGATGCAGCTATCACGAATGACAGACAGAGTAGGGCTCCCCACCACGGCATTTGCATCCATTTCTTGTTTTGTTGAAAGATAAATCCTATGGCAAAGAAGAACAATCCCATCAAGTCACGGTATCCACCTTGCACCACACCAGTCATTACCAATCCTTCACCTGTTTGCCAAAGTGCCATGAGTAGGGCGATAGCAGCAATGGTCCATGCAATGGGAAGGGTGCGCTGGTGTAGCGGTTTTACATGCAGCAACAGTTTAAACAGCACCAGATAGGCGATGCTGGCTAGCAGTAATGCCCTAAAGAACCAGAAAGCACCAGTAAGGAACTCGTCATAGCCCGACATGTTAAACACACAACTCCATATCCTTTGTTGAAACTGATGCCAAGTGTAAGGATGTGTTACACCACCTGCAGCATTACCAAACTGCTCATTGAGGATGCCAACCTCGAACATGAGATTGTGAAGGCAAAGAAAGATGACAGACCATTTCAGGAAAGGCCAATATAATCCTTTTAGGCGCTTCTTGACAAAGGTGGCTTCATTGTTCAGGGCACTGAGGCTGAAGCAATAACCAGCAGCAATGAAGAAAATAGGCATGTGAAACTCGTACACAAAGTTCAGTAATCCTGGATACTCTGTGTGCCCTATTACCATCAGTGTAATGGCAATTCCCTTGCAGATGTCTAAAGCGCCCGAACGCATGATGTTTTTTTTCTCTGCAAAGGTAAGTAAAATAGTTTAAGTATTTGTGTATTCGAAAACAAAACACTACTTTTGTCATAGTTATTAGAGTTAACAACACAAACCATGAAAAAGATTTTAATTGCAGCGCAGATTGCTTTGTTGTGCAGCACAACAGCCTGCCAGAAAACAAACACACAAGTTGCTATGGAAGACAATAACGATGAAATCTACATGCTGCTTGGTAATTATGCCAAGGCAGAAGAACAAGGAATATTGGTATATAAGTTTAATCAGGAAACTGCACAGGATACCTTGATTAGTGGTGATGGCATTTCTATCCATAAAGTGAACCCAGAAACAGGTGAGCTTACCCGTATAGGTTATCAACCAACAGGACGTCACCCTCGTAACTTTGCCATTACGCCTAACGGAAAATATGTGCTAGTAGCATGTATGCGTAGCAATGAAGTGCAGATTTATGAACGTAATGCCGAAACCGGTTTGCTGAAAGATACAGGAAAGAGGATCAGTCATAATGCACCGGTGTGTATTAAGTTTATCCAATAACAAACAACTTTTAAACCTATAAACTTTTATATATCCCAAATAATCCCTAACTTTACACACTGGAAACATTAATCAATTAGAACTATGAAATTATCAGGAAGAAGAGAGAGTACCAACGTGGATGACCGTCGTGGTAAATCTGGTTTGGTAAAAGGTGGTATCATTGGTATTATCATGGCTGTTGTTGCAGCATTGGGAATTAATTTTTCGGGCATATTGAAGGGCGATTTCTCTTCATTGCAGAATGTTGACCTTTCAAAAGCCAAGGAGGTAATCGAGAATGTTAGAAATGGCGGTGGCTCAACAACAGAATACAAGCCAACAGCACAGGAACAGGAACTGGCTAAGTTTGCCAAGCAGGTATTGGCTGGTACCGAGGACGTTTGGACAGCCATTTTCAAGAAAATGGGCAAGACATACAAGGCTCCAAAGTTAGTGCTGTTTACTGGAAGCGTACAGAGCGGTTGTGGTGGAGCTACTTCACAGACAGGTCCTTTCTATTGCTCTGCCGACCAAAGTGTTTACCTCGACCTTTCATTCTTCTCTGAAATGAAGAAAACCCTAGGTGCGGATGGCGATTTTGCTTATGCCTACGTAATAGCGCATGAGGTAGGACACCATGTTCAGTATCTGTTAGGCGATTTACAGAGAGCTCATAACAGAATGTCTCAGGTGAGCCAAAAAGAGAGCAACCAGATAAGTGTTCGCTTGGAGTTACAGGCTGATTTCTATGCAGGCGTTTGGGCATATAATGATAATCAGATGTTTAAGTCGCTGGAAGAAGGTGATATAGAAAAGGGCTTGAACTGCGCGTCAAAAATTGGCGATGATTATCTGCAGAAGAAGGGACAGGGTTATGCTGCTCCTGAAACATTCAACCACGGAACATCTGCACAGCGTAGCAAGTGGCTGAAGTATGGTGCTTCAACAGGTGACATTACCAAGGGTGATACATTCTCACCTGCATATTCTGCATTATAATCATGAAGTTTATTTCCTGGAATGTTAATGGCCTAAGGGCTGTGTGCGGAAAGGGTTTTGAGGATGCCTTCAATACCCTTGATGCAGATTTCTTCTGCCTGCAGGAAACCAAGATGCAGGAGGGACAACTGGATTTGCAGTTTCCTGGATACCAATCGTACTGGAATTATGCCGAGAAGAAAGGTTATTCAGGAACCGCTATATATACCCGTCATACTCCCATCAGTGTAACCTACGGAATGGGAGTGGAAGAGCACGATAAGGAAGGGCGCATCATCACCCTAGAGATGGAGGATTTCTACCTGATAACCTGTTATACCCCCAACTCACAGGATGGATTAAAGCGCTTGGATTACCGCATGACTTGGGAGGATTGTTTTCACGCCTATCTTAAGAAATTGGAGGAAAACAAGCCTGTGATTGTGTGTGGTGACTTGAATGTGGCGCATCAGGAAATAGATTTGAAGAACCCAAAGAGCAACCGAAAGAATGCAGGCTTTACTGATGAAGAGCGTGAGAAAATGACATTGTTGCTAAACGATGGATTCATTGATACGTTCCGCTTTTTCAATCCCGACCTAACAGATGCTTACTCGTGGTGGTCGTATCGTTTCCATGCTCGCGAAAAGAATGCAGGGTGGCGTATCGACTACTTCCTGACATCTGCGTCATTGAAAGATAGATTAGAGAGTGCTTCCATTCACAATGAGGTCTTCGGTTCTGACCATTGCCCTGTAGAATTGGTTATTAGTTAAAAATTTAATAAAGGTTTTCGTCTTCGTTATTTACAAGGACAAATCCGAGTATAGATATAGTATGTTTGATTCACAGAAAGGGCTATATGTAGCTCATGGACCAAATGGCCCAATTACGATAACAGGTAAAATGGCGAATCGCCATGGTTTGATAGCTGGTGCTACAGGTACAGGTAAGACTGTAACCTTGCAGGTATTGGCAGAGACTTTCTCACAGGCAGGCGTACCTTGCTTTATGGCTGATATGAAAGGTGACCTTTCAGGTATCAGTCAGGTGGGCAAGATGAGTGGCTTTATTGAAAAACGCTGTGCAGAATTTGGTATCGAGAATCCTGGTTTCGGTTCTTGTCCTGTTCGTTTCTACGACGTGTTTGGTGAGCAAGGACATCCTATGCGTACTACTATCAGTCGTATGGGTCCTCAATTGCTGGCTCGTTTGATGGAGTTGAACGAAACCCAGGCGGGTGTGCTGAACATTGTGTTCCGTATAGCAGATGAACGTGGTCTTTTGTTGATTGACTTGAAGGACTTGCGTTCTATGTTGGATTATGTATCCAAGAATGCAAAGGAATATACCACTACCTATGGAAATATCTCATCTCAAAGTGTTGGCGCTATTCAAAGAGCGTTGCTAATGATTGAGAGTGAGGGTGGCGACAAGTTCTTTGGTGAACCCGACTTTGACATCTATGACTTGCTGCAGAGCGAGCAGGGAAAGGGTATGTTGAGCGTCTTGGCAGCAGATAAACTGATGCTGAACCCTAAGTTGTATTCTACTTTCCTTCTTTGGCTGCTGTCAGAATTGTATAGCACCTTGCCAGAAGTAGGAGATATGGAACTTCCTAAGCTTGTTTTCTTCTTTGATGAGGCGCACATGCTGTTTAATGACACCTCTAAGGCATTGGTAGACAAGATTGAACAAGTAGTTCGCCTGATTCGAAGCAAGGGTGTGGGTGTTTACTTTGTAACACAAAGTCCAAGTGATATTCCTGAAAACATATTAGGTCAGTTAGGTAACCGAGTGCAGCATGCATTACGTGCCTTTACCCCTAAAGACCAGAAAGCAGTTAAGACTGCAGCAGATACTTTCCGTACTAATCCAAACTTCAAGACAGATGAAGCAATCATGGAGTTGCAAACCGGTGAGGCATTGGTGTCTTTCTTGGATGAAAAGGGTGCTCCTTCTGTGGTAGAACGTGCAAAGGTACTTTTCCCACTAAGTCAGATTGGTGCTGTTACAGAAGGTCAGCGTTTGGATATTATCAAGCAGAGTCGTATATATGGCAAGTATGACAAGAGTGTAGATCGTGAAAGCGCATTCGAGGTACTGATGGCCGAGGCTGAGAAGGCATTCCAGGTGGCCGAACAGGAAAAACAAGAACAGGAACGCCAGGTGAAGGAAGCCAAGGAAGCAGCAGAGAAAGCAAAGGAAGAAGTGAAGAAGAGCAAGAAGAAAGGCTGGCTTTCTACCTTCTTTGGTGCAATTATTGGCGCAATTGTTTCTGCTTTTGGTCGCGTAATTGGTAATTCGGTAGGTAAGGCTGTTACAGGAGGTTCTTCAAAGAAGAGCAGTACTGGTGGTGTTGGTAGTGTTGTAAAGAGTGCAACCGAAAGTGCTGTTAGATCCGGCACACGCAGTGCAATTACCAAGATTACCCGCGATATTTTGGGTAATTTGATAAAGTAAATGTATAGGTAAATAATCCGATTACAACATAGCACAGTAGCATTTTAAATACTCCGAAGTTTTCCACGAACAACATATTTCCTGGTAGTTGTTGCACAAGGTGAATAACCCATTGTTGCACATCTACCAGGTATTTTATTGCCTGGCAAATCCATTCTGCTTGAAAGATCAATAGCAAAAAGGTTAGAATGATGAGTAGTGGTGTTATGATAGGTACCAGTAATAGATTCGCAATGATAAAATAGGTGGGAAATTGTCCAAAATGCCATAGTGTGAGGGGTAATACTGCTATTTGTGCTACAAGTGTGCATTGTACTAGTTGCATGAATTTATTTCTGCTTTTAAGGATATAGGAAGAAAGCAGTAATCCTGCCACTGCCATGAACGACATTTGAAATCCTACATCACATAAGTACAGGGAATTGTAGAGTAAGAGCATTATAGCAGTAAGTGCCAGTTTGTCGATAGGTGATGTTTGTTGTGTTGGGAAAGGGTTGACTAGTACAAGCGTTATCATCCAACCAGCTCGTACGGCAGAGGTGGGTAAACCGACAATAAAGATAAACGTCCAGGTTCCGATAACTAGCAAAATCTTTCTGGTGGTATTGTTTATCCATCTTTTGGGTAAGAAAAAACTTAGCAATGCAATGACAAATGCCACATGCATACCCGAGAGTGCCAGCAAATGTGATATTCCTGCTGTTTTGAATTCATCTTTCTGTTGGGTGGAAAGTTGTGTCTTGTCGCCTAATGTTAAGGCGGAGAGTAGTGCCTTTACCTGTGGTGACAGAGTTGTATGCTTTAGAATTGCTTCTAGTTTATTTCTGCAGATTTGTGCCTTTAGTTTTACGCTTTCCCATACAGTGGGTGTAAAGGGAAGAGAGTCTAAACATATATAATCTGGAATGTAAGTGCTGTTGTAGATACCTTGACATTTCAGGTACTGATGGTAACCATCCAGTTCCTTGAAGGATGGTGTAGATGGTATCTGTTTTGAAAAATACAATGCCTGTCCGATGTGAAAAGAGTCTTTCGGAACATACGCCATGAGTTTACTGCCATCTTCAAGAAGTAGAACCAACTGCGTACTACGTTGCTTGGTGACAGGGGGCTCACAAACAATGCCATAATGTGTTTGGGGGGCTGGGTGGCTTAAATGGTGCAGTGTTAGAAGGGTACTAAGACAAGTGATGCAGACAAAACATGCTATTTTGTATATCCTTTTTAGGTTATGACTAAAGGGATGCAAGGAAACTTGCCGAGAAGCAAAGTGCATTGCTATCAGCAGGAGGGGAAGTGCCCCAAGGAAAAATGGAATGTACGAAAGGAATGAAGGATACCCCTCAATTCCCAAGCAGATACCTGCTATCAGTGGAGGCAAAAGTGGAAATAAGGGCGATTGCCCAAGTTCCGGTTTGTTTCTTTTCAACAGATGCAAAGATAGTGGATTTATCTGACACAATGCTTGAATATTTGGTTAATTTTCACTATTTTTGCAGCAGTATATAGAGAATCTGAAACTTTATGGAAGAATTGTTAGAAGGAATAAAGAATGTAGCGGCAGAAGTAAGCGATTTTTTGTGGGGATGGCCAATGATGATATTATTGTTGGGCACGCACTTGTACCTAACCATTCGTTTACGATTTCCTCAGATTCATATATTCAAGGCAATTCGCTTATCTGTTAAGAAAGACCCTAATTCAGAAGGTGATGTAAGTCAGTTTGGGGCTTTGGCCACTTCGCTGGCTGCAACCATTGGTACAGGAAACATTGTGGGTGTAGGTACTGCCGTGGCATTAGGAGGTCCTGGTGCTGTATTGTGGTGCTGGTTAACTGGTGTTTTTGGCATTGCTACCAAGTATGCTGAAGGATTAGTGGCTGTAAAGTTTAGACAAAAGACGAGTGACGGCAAGATGCTGGGAGGTGCGATGTTTGCACTAGAAAAAGGCTTGGGCTTAAAATGGCTGGCAGTGCTATTCTGTGTATTTACGGTATTGGCATCATTTGGTATCGGTAGTACCGTGCAGAGTAATTCCATCTCAATGCTATTGAATGAATCCTATAATGTACCTACATGGATAACAGGTGTGGTCATGTCACTGCTGGTGGCATTGGTCATCATCTATGGTGTAAAGGGTATTGCACGCGTATGTATGATGGTAGTTCCTTTCATGGCATTGTTCTATGTGGCAGGATGTGTGTTTATCCTATATCTGAATATAGATTATGTGTTACCAGCAATAAAGCTGATAGTTAAGTCGGCCTTTACTCCAGAAGCTGCAGGAGGTGGTTTTGTGGGTGGAAGCATTCTGATGGTGGCTCGTTACGGTATTGCTCGTGGCTTGTTCTCGAATGAATCAGGTTTGGGTTCTGCTCCTATCGTTGCTGCTGCTGCAAGAACCCGCAATTCTGTTCGCCAGGCATTGGTTTCATCTACAGGAACATTCTGGGATACTGTGGTGATTTGTGCGCTTACAGGTGTGGTAATCGTAAGCTGTATCGTAGCAGGAAAGTTGGATTATAGTGATGGCGCAACGCTAACAAAAGAGGCTTTCTCAATGATACCTACCATTGGAACTCCTATATTGGTAGTAGGTATTATTTCATTTGCCTTTTCTACAATTTTGGGATGGAGTTACTATGCAGAAAGAGCATTGGAGTATCTTGTGGGAAAGAAAGGCATTAAACCATTTCGTGTTATTTGGTGCTTAAGTGTTTTTGCAGGAGCGGTTATCAATCTGGGCTTGGTTTGGAGTATTGCAGATTCAATGAATGCCTTGATGGCAATTCCAAACTTGGTATCATTGATTCTGCTTTCAGGTTTCATTGTGAAAGAAACCCGAAAGTACCTGTGGCAAAATCGACTTGATGAATACGACCCAGATTTAAAGTCGTAATTACTTAGCAAACAGTAACTCTACTGTCTTGAATCCAAATGCTTTGATGAATTTTGTGATTTCTACTTCTGCACTTTCCTGAGCTAATCTCTGGTTCTCAGGGGTGTTGTGACGCTTTATCATCTTGTTACGTGCGTTGCTGTAAAGATTAGCCATGGCCTTGTTGTCCCAACTTCCTTCCTGATAGAAAGTGCGTGACTTGGCTTCATTGATGAACTTTGTATCTAGCAACTTTACCTTTGGCAGACGTAGGGTAGCAGTATCACCATGGCAGGTTATCCAATTCTTTCCAGTTAATGTCTTCATGTTGATACCAAAGTGTAGTGTTCCTACATAGATACGCGACAGGGCATCGTCTGAAAGAATCATATTCTTGCGAACTGTATCAACCATTTCTTCTGCCTCTACTTCCAAGAATACCCATTCGCCAATATCCTCGATGCTGGCAATTTGCTCAGGTGAAAGTGTTATCTGTCCTTTCTGGTCGTTAGTGTAGACATCAATCAGTGCTTCACCTGTTCCACATTTTCTAAGTGAAAAGACAGAATAAATAATAAAGATGATAACTAAGAGTGTTCCCAGTTGCTTAAGGAATGTAACAGCCTTTGCAGGAGAAACCTGTTTTAGGGCATTATACACCTGTTTTCCTTTACTCTCTTTCTTGTTATTATTCTTGGCAACTTTCTCTTTATTCTCAATGCTTCCCATACTATTCAAAATTTGTGGTTTTTGAATCAATCAACTTTGGCAATTCATCTAGATTGTACTCTGTCTTGCCAAAACGGATTTGGATGTTCTCTTCGGTATAACCCATCTGTGTGATGATGGGTACCAGCGTGCGTGTTGCACTGAGGCGGGCATTCTCAAGGATGCCGGCATTCATTACGTTGTTCGTAATGCTTACCAATCCCTGTCGGTAGAAGTTCTCTTGTTCTTCGGCAGTGTAGTTGCTTCTGATCCACGAAACGTGAGTTTTTGTTTTTTCGTGGTCAACGTATGTGTCGGTAACTTCAATCTTAGGTTCTGGTAGGGTGATAATAATACGCTTTCCTGTAGTTTGAATGTTCTGCTCAGAAAAATTAGCCATATCCACATAAGCCTTTACGGTAGCATTGAATGGTATGGCAATATGTCTATCTGTCAGTGGAATGTTGAATTTGATGCTACCCAACTTGAACATTTTCTGATCTTCGTGAGTAATGATTTTGTGTACCTTGTAGGCAATGCTGTATAGGCGAGAGCATTTTTGTATGCGATGCACAAGCATTGGCATTCTGGCCGAATCATTTAGTTCTGTTCCTGCTCCATCTCTGGTTCTGCCTTCTGTCTGGCAATGGTTCAAAAGGAATATAGCAATAATTAAAATGATGGCTATTCCCAGATAAATGTATTTCTTATCTATCTTGTCAGTTTTCTTCATTACAGCAACGTGTTTTGTATGGCAAATATAATAGAAAGGTATTAAT
>JAGHTY010000117.1 GCA_018065125.1 Candidatus Minthousia equi | reverse complement strand
GGTTCTTTGCAATGATTCCGCGAGCACGGCCATCAATGATAACCACATCCAGCATTTCATAACGAGTGTAAAGCTTAACCTTCTTGGCATTTACCTGACAGCTCAATGCTGAATAAGCACCCAGCAACAACTGCTGACCAGTCTGACCCTTTGCATAGAAAGTACGAGATACCTGTGCACCACCAAATGAACGGTTTGCCAAAGTACCACCATATTCACGAGCGAAAGGAACACCCTGTGCCACGCACTGGTCGATGATGCTGTTTGATACCTCGGCCAAACGATAAACGTTTGCTTCACGAGCACGATAGTCACCACCCTTTACTGTATCGTAGAAAAGACGGTAAACTGAGTCACCATCGTTCTGACAATTCTTAGCAGCATTGATACCACCCTGTGCAGCGATAGAGTGTGCACGACGTGGAGAATCCTGAATACAGAAGTTCAATACATTGAAACCCATTTCACCAAGAGAGGCAGCAGCAGATGCACCAGCCAAACCGGTACCTACTACGATAACGTCAAGCTTCAGCTTGTTCTTTGGGTTTACCAAGCGCTGATGAGCCTTATAGTTGGTCCATTTTTCAGCTACTGGTCCTTCAGGAATTTTTGAATCTATTTTTGACATAATTCTTTGTTTTTTATAAATCAACGAAGCAACATATCAACAAGTCAACAGTTTTTTCTTCGTTTTCGTTTTTCTTTAAATTATCACTTGCAGCATCCCATTCCCTGGAGGAAGTAAACAACAACAACTGCCAAGAAACCCAGGATTACGAGAGTTGACCAGATGTTGCCGATGCAACGCCAGCGGTTAAACCAAATCTTGTTGGTGGTACCCAAAGTCTGGATAGCACTCCAGAAACCGTGAGTAAGATGGAACCATAAAGCACCCAGCCAAACAATGTAAAGGATTACATAAATCCAACAACTGAAAGTTTCCTGAATCCAATGAATACCATCGGCAGCATAGATAGTGTTAACGTGAGCACCCAGCTTGTGCAAGATTTCTGGCAACATCATGTGTGCCCAGAAGTTGTACAAGTGAAGGCCCAAGCCCAACAAAACAACAATACCCAACGCCAACATGTTCTGTGATGCCCATTCTACACTTGCAGGTTTGTCAACTACAGCATAGCGGTTGTTACCACGAGCCTTACGGTTCTGAGCGGTAAGAATGAAAGCATACACAATGTGCAGCACTGCCAAAACAGCCAAACCTGCAGTACCTACAAGGGCATACCAGTTGGCTCCCAAAAACTCACAAATCTTGTTGTAGCCATCGTAAGAGATAATGGCAACAAGATTCATCGCCATGTGGAAAGTGAGGAACAGTATCAGGCACAAACCTGTTACTGACATAATCACTTTACGGCCGATAGACGAATTACATAACCACATAAATGA
>JAGHTY010000096.1 GCA_018065125.1 Candidatus Minthousia equi | reverse complement strand
GCACCTAGGCGGTTAGCTGCAGTTTCAAAACTAAGACGGGTACGGGTAGAGGGCTCGAAAAACAGAGTAGCGACTACTTTCCCATTTAAAATCTTACGATTGGGATTCTTCTCGAATTCGTGGGCCATCTCCATTAGGTACATGATGTCCTCTTTGGTAAGGTCCGCAATAGTAACTAGACTATGGTTCTGCATAATTAAAGTTGTAGCTAAAGCTTGTTATTTTGGGTGTAAAGGTACAACAAAAAAAAGTAATTTCTATTCTTTTTGGAGATAATTCACATAACTTTTTATTTAGAATGTGCGAATTACAAGAATAATGACTAAATTTGCACACGGTAAGTAATATTCCTTGATTGAAACATGAAAAAAGTAGTAATTATACTATGGGGAGCCTTTGCAGTTCTGCTGTTGTCGGTTTTCTTTGGATTTATTGCAATATATAACGGCTGGATAGGCTATATGCCTGATGTTGACGAATTGGAAAACCCAGTTAACAGATATGCCTCACAGGTATTTACGTCTGACGGAAAGCTGATGGGAACCTGGTCGCTGAGTCGTGATAACCGTGTATTTGTGGGTTATGAAGACCTTCCATCATCATTGGTGGATGCCCTGGTAGCTACCGAGGATGTGCGTTTCTATGAACACTCGGGAGTGGATGTGCGTGCCTTGGGTCGTGCTATCGTGAAGCGTGGTTTCATGGGAAACTCGAATGCCGGTGGTGGTAGTACCATTACCCAGCAGCTAGCCAAGCAGCTTTATTCAGAACGCACGCATGGTTTCTTTGCACGATTGTTGCAAAAGCCAGTAGAGTGGGTGATTTCTATTAAGCTGGAGCGATTCTATACCAAGCAGGAGATACTTACCATGTACCTGAACTACTTTGACTTCCTGAACAATGCCGTGGGAATCAAGACTGCAGCACAGGTATATTTCAATAAACATCCGCTGGAGCTTACCGTGGAAGAAAGTGCCACCCTGGTGGGTATGTGTAAGAACCCATCAATGTTCAACCCATTGCGCTATCCAGAGCGTTGCAAGGAGCGCCGTAATGTGGTACTCGACCAGATGAACAAAGCTGGTTATCTGTCGGATGCAGACTGTGAGATGTACAAAGCCAAGGAGCTGGTTACCAATTTCCACAGCCCTAGTCACAAGGAAGGTATTGCCCCTTATTTCCGTGAATATCTGCGTAAGATCATGATGGCCAAGGAACCAGTACGCAGCGACTATGCATCTTGGCAAGAAGTAAACTACTATGAAGACTCACTGGCCTGGAAGGAAGATCCTTTGTATGGCTGGTGTAACAAGAACCGCAAGAAGAATGGTGAGAACTACAACATCTATACAGATGGATTGAAGATCTACACCACAATTGATAGCCGCATGCAGCGCTATGCCGAGGAAGCTTGCTTTGAGCATGTGGCCAAGTATCTGCAGCCAGCCTTCTTCCGTGAAAAGAAAGGTAGAGCTACAGCTCCATACACCCGTAACCTGAAGAAGGAAGAGGTGGATGCTATCCTGAAACGCTCTATGCGACAGAGTGACCGCTGGAGAACCATGAAAGAAGCAGGTTATTCGGAAGAGGAGATCATTAAGTCGTTCGATGAGAAGCAGCGCATGCGTATCTTCACCTATAAGGGAGAGATTGATACCACAATGACCCCTATGGATTCACTGCGTTACATCAAGCATTTCCTGCGCTGCGGTTTCGTATCGCTAGAAGCTAAGACAGGACATGTGAAAGCTTATGTGGGTGGTACCGATTTTGAGCACTTTACCTATGACATGGCTGGTGTAGGAAGACGACAGGTGGGATCAACTATCAAGCCATTCCTTTATTCACTAGCTATGCAGGATGGCTTTACACCATGTTCTATCGTTCCTTGTGAACATATCTCGTATGGTGGATGGTCGCCACGTGGAAGTGCTGCTGGTATGGTTTCACTGCTGTGGGGTTTGCAGCACTCAAACAACCTTGTATCAGCTTACCTGATTGACCACTTGCGCCCTCAGCGTTTCGTTGAACTGCTGCACCGATATGGTATCAGAAACAACCAGATTCATGCCGACTATCCATTGTGTCTGGGTACACCAGATATCAAGGTAATGGAGATGGTAGCAGCCTATACTGCATTTGCAAACCATGGAATCAGAACATCTCCGGTTTATGTTACCCGTATTGAAGACAGTGACGGACAGGTGCTGGTAGATTTCCAGTCACAGCAGCAGGAGGTGATCAGTGCAGAAAGCTCTTACCGTATGATTCAGATGATGCGTGCCGTAATCGACGGTGGTACGGGTAGCCGTATCCGTGGACACTATGGTCTGCACTGCGATATGGGTGGTAAGACCGGTACCACAAACGGTAACTCGGATGGTTGGTTCATTGGCTATACCCCAACATTGGTGAACGGTGCCTGGGTAGGAGGAGAAGACCGCGATATTCACTTCGACGGTATGTTCTACGGACAAGGTGCTGCCATGGGTTTGCCTATCTGGGCACTTTACATGAAAAAGGTATTTGGTGATGCCAGCCTTGGCTATAATCCAAACGATAAGTTCGATATACCAGAAGGATTCTCTTTCTGTGGTGAAGAAGGTTTGTTCTCAGGCTCGGAAAGCAACACAGATGACAGCGGTATAGACGATATCTTTAACTAAAACAAAACCTTACCATGAAATTCCTTGGAATTATTCCAGCAAGATATGCTTCTACCCGTTTCCCTGCCAAACCATTGGCTATGCTGGGTGGAAAGACTGTAATTCAGCGTGTTTACGAACAGGTTAAGACCAAGTTGGAACATGCTGTAGTAGCTACTGATGATGAACGTATCAAACAAGCTGTAGAGGCTTTTGGAGGTGAAGTGGTAATGACCAGTCCTAACCACAAGAGTGGTACAGACCGCTGTTATGAAGCCCTTACAAAAGTGGGTGGTGATTATGATGTAGTCATCAATATCCAGGGTGATGAACCCTTTATACAGGCCAGTCAGCTAGAAGCAGTGATGCGCTGCTTTGACGATGCTGAGACCCAGATAGCAACGCTGGTGAAGCCTTTCAAGCCAGAGAATGGCTATGATGCCCTGGAGAATGTAAACTCTCCTAAGGTGGCGCTTAATGCACGCTCACAGGCGCTTTACTTTAGTCGTAGCATTATTCCTTTCCAGAGAAACAAGGAGCGTCAGGAATGGTTGAGTGGTCATACTTATTACAAGCATATCGGCCTGTATGCCTATCGTTGTGAGGTGCTGAAAGAGATTACCCAGTTGCCACAATCATCCCTGGAGATAGCCGAATCACTGGAGCAGTTACGCTGGCTGGAGAATGGTTATGTGATCAAGGTGGGTCAGACAGATGTGGAAACCATAGGCATTGATACACCAGAAGATCTGGCCCATGCAGAGGAATTCCTGAAGAATCAATGCTGATGGAAGAACTTGACAGAACCCAGCAACCCATTATTTATCCGTTGAAAGAACTGGATATTGCACTGCCTGAAAGAAGTGTAATGCCCAATGGTACCAAGTTGACTCTTATTCAGGGTGGTACTCAGGATGTGTTCCGTATGGACATACTTGTGCATGGAGGACAATGGAGACAGACCATGCCCTTGCAAGCTCTGTTTACAAACAGAATGCTAAGTGAAGGTACACGTAGCTATACCTCGGTACAGATATTTGAAATGCTGGACAGATATGGTGCCTGGATGGAACAGAATAGTACTGTAAATGCCAGCGTCATCACATTGTATTCCTTGAATAAATATGCAAAGGAAACTTTACAAGTACTTGAGAAAATTCTGAAGGAACCAGTCTTTCCTCAGAAAGAGTTTGAGGTGATGGTAGAGCAGGGAAGACAAATGTTTCTGGTAAACCAAGACAAGGTAAAGGTACGTGCTCATAAGATGTTTCACCAAGTACTTTTAGGTGATAAGCATCCATGTGCAAAGTTTGCCAATCTGGAAGATTATCTGCGTATTCAGACGGCTAGCTTGAAGGAGTTCTACAATGCCCATTACCATAGTAAAAACGTTTCGATATATTTGTCGGGAAATTTAACACCCACTATCATAAAACAAGTAAGATCGCTGTTTGGAGAACGCTCATGGGGAATGGATTCTGCTTTGGTCCCACTGGTGCCAATTCCACCCGTTACTAGCAAGGAAAAGGAGTTCTTCATGGAAATGCCAGAGTCGGTTCAAAGTGCGATACGTATGGGTTTATTGTCTGTTCCAATCTCTCATCCAGACTATAATAAGCTGAATGTACTGCTAACAGTGCTGGGTGGATATTTTGGAAGTAGATTGATGAGTAACATCCGCGAGGAGCATGGTTATACCTATGGTATAGGATGCATGATGAACGCGCAGCCATTCAATTCGTTGCTATCGATTATGACCGAGTGCGACAACCAGTATGTGCGAGCTGTGATAGATGAAGTATTCAAGGAAATACGACGTGTGCAGGATGAGGAAATCCCAGCAGAAGAACTAGACATGGTGAAGAATTACATGTTGGGAGAACTGACCCGTGCCTATGAGAATGCCCTGTCGTTGTCGGATGTTTATATTTATGCAGAAACATCCGGATCTAGTGATACTTATATACAGCAAAGGGTGGATGCTATCAATAGTGTTACCAGCGAAGAATTGCGAAATATCGCACAGAAGTATCTGCTTATGGATGACATGAAGATTGTTATAGCAGGCAAAAAAGTATAAGAAACCTTAATCTATTTGTTTATCTTGTGATTTTCTTATAAATTTGCGGAAACTACATAAAATAGGTGGTTTTAGAATTAGCAATGAAGAAAATCTTATATATAGCCTTGGCACTGGCTTCGTTTGTGCCATCAGTAGCCAATGCACAAAAGTATTCCGTAGGAAGCTTTTCTTTCAAGGATGGCTCTGAATATACCGGAGAGTTAGTGGGTAAGAAACCTTTCGGAAAAGGTACTACAACCTGGAAGAATGGTGATACGTATGTTGGAGAGTATGACCGTTCAAAACGCCAGGGACATGGTGTGATGACCTATGCCAAGACTAATGAAAAGTATGATGGTGAATGGTTTGACGACTATCAGCATGGAACAGGAACCTATTATTTTGCCAACAATAACCGTTATGTAGGCCTTTGGTACAAGGGACGCCAGAAGGGTATGGGTACTATGTTCTATCACAATGGTGATACCTATAACGGAACCTGGGAAGGTAACAAGCGCCATGGATATGGTAAGTATCAGTGGAAGGATGGTGCTTTCTACGAAGGTGAATGGAAGAACGACCAGAAAGAAGGTCAGGGTATCTTTGAATGGGAAGATGGTTCACGCTATGTGGGTGAGATGATTGCCAATTCACGTCATGGTAAGGGAACCTACACCTACACTGATGGTGACGTATATGAAGGTGACTGGAAGGATGATATCCAGGACGGAAAGGGTAAGTATAGCTTCCGTAATGGTGATGTTTACGAAGGTGATTACCTGGAAGGAGAAAGAACCGGTCAGGGTACATTCATCCTGTCGAACGGTAATAAATACATGGGTCATTTCCAGAACGGAAATCAGGATGGAAAGGGCTCCTTCTATTGGGCTAATGGTGCCAGCTATACTGGTGACTGGAAGAACAACAAGATGGAAGGTACAGGTTCATACACCTGGGCTAACGGAGACGTTTACGAAGGTGAATGGATAGACAACCAGATGAGTGGTAGTGGAACCCTGCGCATGAATGACGGAAACATCTTCAAGGGTGTTTTCAAGGAAGGAAAGAAAGAAGGTTCTGGTGTGTTGATAACTCCTGATAATCACAAGATAATTGGTTTCTACAAGAACGACCTGCGTGATGGACCTTTTGAAGAGACCGATGCAGATGGTAAGGTATTGAACAAGGCTACCTATAGCCGTGGCGTTCTGAAAAACGGAAATCCTATTAAGTCGTTCACTACAGAGACTACCAGTGTAGCACAGCAGAGCAACGATGAACTGAGAATTATTGATGAAGAAATAGATGAAAGAGACGTAGTAGGTCCTTCTACCCGAAGAACCAGTTCTTATCGTCGTTCTTCTGCCAGCAGCAGAAAGAAAGCAGCAGCATCAAAGAAGAAGTCTTCTAAGCGCAAGAACTCTGCTACGAAGTCATCTGCCAAGAGCAAGAAATCAACAAAGAGAAAAAGAAGATAAATAGCAATACACTATGATAATTGACACACTTGATAATTTGGAGAAATACGCTTCTCTGAATCCATTGTTTCCAAAAGCAATGGCCTATTTGAAGAGTACTGACCTGCTGGCGCACGAAGCAGGAAAGGTAGAACTGGAAGGTAAAGACCTGTTTGTGAACTTTGCACCTACCAAAGGTAAGTCAAAAGAAGATGCTGTCATTGAGACACACGTGAAGATGATTGATATCCAGATTCCGCTGGATGCAACTGAGGTGATGGGTTATACTCCTTTGTGTGACCTGCCAGAAGCTGCCTACAACGAGGAGAAGGATATTACTAAATATCCTGGTGTTGTAGCACAGGACTATGTTACAATTAAGCCTGGAATGTTTGCCATCTTCTTCCCTCAGGATGGTCACGCTCCATGCATTACGGATGTGAAGGAAATAAAGAAAGTGATTGTTAAAGTTAAAGCATAAGAGTATGGCGAAGAAAACTTCTGAAGTTAATCACTTGAATCTTGTCAAGAATGATCCATGGCTGGAACCATTTGAACCTGCCATCAATGGACGTCACAATAATTATCTTGCAAAAAAGAATGAATTAACCAATAAGGGAAAGTCTACATTGGGTGACTTTGCCACTGGTTATATGTATTTTGGCCTGCATCGTACAGACAAAGGATGGGCTTTTCGTGAGTGGGCTCCAAATGCTACAGATATCTACCTGGTAGGAGATTTCAACAATTGGGAAGAGCGTGAGGAGTATAAGCTGAAGCAGAAGAAAAACGGTGTATGGGAAATTAACCTGAAACCAAATGCCATCAAGCATTGCGACCTGTACAAAATTAAGGTTTACTGGGAAGGTGGCTGTGGTGAGCGTATTCCTGCGTGGGTTCGTCGTGTAGTACAGGATGAAGCAACCAAGATATTCTCTGCTCAGGTATGGAATCCCGAGGAAAGCTATACATTCAAGAAAAAGAAATTTAAGCCAAATACTTCTCCATTGCTGATTTACGAATGCCATGTTGGTATGAGTCAGGATGCCGAGAAGGTAGGAACATATAATGAATTTCGTGAAAACGTGCTGCCACGTATAGCCGAGGATGGATACAACTGTATTCAGATGATGGCTATCCAGGAGCATCCATATTATGGTAGCTTTGGTTATCATGTTAGTAATTTCTTTGCTGTTTCAAGTCGTTGTGGTACTCCAGAGGAGTTGAAGCAGTTGATTGATGCAGCTCATGAACTGGGTATTGCAGTCATCATGGACATTGTTCACAGTCATGCCGTAAAGAATGAATTAGAAGGGTTGGGTAACTTTGCTGGTGACCCATATCAGTACTTTAACCAAGGTGAAAGACGTGAACATCCAGCATGGGATTCTTTGTGCTTTGACTATGGAAAGAATGAGGTTATCCATTTCTTGCTTTCTAACTGCAAGTACTGGATGGAGGAATACAAGTTTGACGGATTCAGATTTGATGGTGTAACTTCTATGTTGTATTATAGCCATGGACTGGGTCAGGCGTTTTGTGGTTATGGAGACTATTATAATGGCGGAGAAGATGACAATGCCATTACATATCTGACGTTAGCCAATGACTTGATTCACGAAGTTAATCCAAAGGCTATTACCATTGCCGAGGAGGTATCTGGTATGCCAGGTTTGGCTGCTAAGATAGAAGACGGAGGTTATGGCTTTGACTATCGTATGGCTATGAATGTTCCAGATTACTGGATCAAGACTATCAAGGAACTGAAAGATGAAGACTGGAAGCCAAGCAGTATGTTCTGGGAGGTTACTAATCGCCGCAAGGATGAAAAGACCATCTCGTATGCTGAAAGTCATGATCAGGCTCTGGTGGGAGACAAGACCATTATCTTCCGTTTGGTAGATGCCGATATGTACTGGCATTTCAAGAAGGGCGATGAGAACTTCATGGCTACACGTGGTATTGCCTTGCACAAGATGATTCGCTTGCTTACCTGCAGTACCATAAATGGTGGTTATCTGAACTTTATGGGAAATGAATTTGGACATCCAGAATGGATTGATTTCCCACGTGAAGGTAATGGATGGAGTCATAAATATGCACGTCGTCAGTGGAATTTGGTAGATAATAAAGAGCTTTGTTTCCACTGGTTAGGTGATTTTGACAAAGCCATGACACATCTCATGACTGATAACAAGAATATTCAGAATACGCCAATCGTGGAAATCTGGCATAGTGATCCAGACCAGGTTTTAGCATATCGTCGTAAAGACTTGATTTTTGTGTTTAACTTCAGTCCTAGCCAGTCGTATCCACACTATGGTCTGTTGGTTCCTGCTGGTGCGTACGAAGTTATTCTGAATACAGATGATCCTAATTTTGGTGGTAATGGACTGAATGACGACTCTATTCGTCATTTCACTCAGTTTGATGCCTTGTATAAACGAGCCAAGAAAGAATGGTTGCTTTTGTACTTGCCAGCCCGTACAGCCATGGTATTGCGTAAAATTAAGGAATAATGAATTATAATCACCCACAAATACAGAAGGCCGTCCACATTATTCATATCGTGGTCGGTTTTCTTTTCTGCTTGTTCAGTTTTCTGTATCTTTGGAAGGTACAGGGAGGAGTAATAGGTATGGCACAACATGTGCTGTCAGGAGGTCAAACGGTGTATTCTCCATTGGTTGGTGCTATAGTACTGACCATTGCATTGTTTGTGTTACAGAAGGTGTTGAATAGATTTTTCCGTTTACGTCGTGAATTGTATGCATTGAGTTTCTTCCCATCATTCCTTTGCATGGCTTGTCTTACGGATGTTGCAGCTTCTGCATATTCTGGTATCTCAATGGGAGGGTGGAAACTAGGACTTCCACTGGCGTTTGTTGTCTTTATCCTGTTTATATTAATACTAAAGCGTTTTCCTAATCGCTCTAATAGTCATGTGGGTGGAGTAGAGGTGAGATTGTTTCTTCCCAATGCCATCTCATTGTTGCTGTTGGCCATAATGACCTGTGTGTTCTCTAATACAGATGAAAAGATTCACCAGCAGTATAAGATTGAGTATTGTTTGATGAATAATGATTATGAAGGTGCCCTAAAGGTTGGTAAGAAATCAAATCAGGCAAATAAGGAAACTACAGCTTTGCGTGCCTATGCCTTAAGCAAGAGAAATGAACTGGGTGAGCATTTGTTTGAGTATCCACAATTGTATGGATCAGAGGGACTGCTCATCCCACGTGCAGATTCTGTTCATATGGTATTTAATCCAGATAGTCTTTATTATGCGTTAGGTGCTTACCCTCGTTATCATAAAGAACCTGCCATGGAATTCCTGACATTGCTGAAACAAGCTCCTCATCAGGCCATTGAACCAATGGCTGGTGAATATTATCTTTGCGGATTGTTGCTTGACAAGAGATTGCAGGATTTTGTGGAAACATTACCAGACTATTATGTCATGATGGATTCGGTAGCTTTGCCTCATTATTATGAAGAAGCACTAGTATTGTATTCCCGTCAGGGGTATTATACAGAACATCTTGATTCGTTGCTTGATTCACAGTATGAGAAATATGATTCGATAAAGGTATCAGCTAAAAATGCAAAGCAAGCTGCAAACCTAACAATGAATGATTATCAGCATACCTATTGGTGGTATTATGACTTTGTCAACAAGAAATAATAAAAGGCCTCATTAATATGAGGCCTTTACTATTAGAAAGAGATTGTAAGGGAAAACTACTGCTTTAATAGTTCATATAGTGTATCTAGTGCTGTTGCAGCATCTTTCTTCTCTTCAAGCAACTGCACAAACTTTGAACCAATGATAGCTCCTGCTGCATTGTTCTGAGCTGCTTCGAGTGTTTGTTTGTTACTGATACCAAAACCTATCATACGAGGATTACGCAGGTTCATGCCATTGATACGCTGGAAGTAAGCCTGCTTTGCATCATTGAACTCTTTCTGTGCTCCGGTAATCGCAGCAGAAGAAACCATGTAGATGAAACCATCGGTGTGCTCATCAATAAAGCGGATACGCTCGTCGCTGGTTTCAGGAGTAATCAACATGATGATGCGAATATCGTATTTGTCTGCAATTGGCTTGAATTCTTCCTGGTAATCCTTGAATGGAAGATCGGGGATGATAACTCCGTCTATACCAGCCTTAACACAACTTTGACAGAAATTGTCAAAACCATATTGTATAATAGGATTCAGGTAACCCATCAGCACTAATGGAATGTTTACACCTTCTTGACGGATAGAGTTTAACTGACCAAACAAGGTCTTTAGTGACATGCCATTGCGTAAAGCCTTGGTAGCTGCATCCTGAATTACAGGACCGTCGGCCATAGGATCGCTGAAGGGAACACCAACTTCAATCATATCAATACCTTTCTGACTCAAGGTCTTGATTACCTGGTTTGTACCCTCTAGTGTGGGGTGACCAGCACAGAAGTACAAGGATAGAATTCCTTGCTTCTTTTCGTTGAATAGTTTGTTTATTCTGTTCATATTCTTGTTTTTATCTTAATTCTTGTACAAATTTGCCTATCAGTTCACTATCTTTCATTGCAGGAGTTATTTCGAAACGACTATTGAGATCGATACCAATCAGACGAGGATGCTTTAGTTGCTTTACAGACTCAAGGTGTTCTGGTCCAATACCTCCGCTTAACAGGAAAGGTGCATATCCCTTGTAGTGCTCTAACAAAGACCAGTCCCAGGTTTTACCACTTCCACCTACCTTGTCGCTCTTGGTATCGAAGAGGTAGTACTGACAGGTACCATCGTATTCGCTTACTTTTTCAAAATCAGATGCATCTGATATGTTGAATGCCTTGATGAGAAATATGGGTTTAGGATAGCCCAGTTGCTCAAACATAGCCTTGCCGATGGTTCTAGACAATTCAACACAAAACTGTGGTGATTCTTGTCCGTGTAGTTGAATGCCATCCAGTTCGTATTCGAAAACCTTATCCTTGATAGTTTCTATTGGTTCATTCACGAATAAACCAATACGACGTTGCGAGGTTGGTAGATATTGGGGCTTTTCTGTGATGTTACGACTAGACTTAGGATAGAAGATAAATCCCATCCAATCGATGCCTGTCTGCTCAACCTTGCGAATGTTTTCGGCATCACGCATGCCACATACCTTTATTATCATATCTTACTGATAAACTGTTTCAGTGCCTCTCCAGGATTTGCTTCTTTCATGAAACATTCACCCATCAAGAAACCACGGAATCCAACTTCGCGCAATTCACGTACTGTTTTTGGATTTGATATACCACTTTCGCTAACTTTCAATATATTCGCAGGTAGTTTTTCGGCTAAGCGGAAACTGTTTTCTACCTGTGTCACAAAAGTACCTAGATTACGATTGTTGACACCCACCATGTCGATATCGTCGTTCAGGTAATCCATTTCTGATTCCTGATGCGTTTCAAGTAGCGTTTCTAAACCTAGTTCATGACTGAAGTGAGCTAAACGCTTACATTCATCAATAGTAAGGTCGGCTGCAATTAAGAGCACCGCATCTGCACCTACCAGACGTGCCTCGAGCAACTGGTATTCATCGATAATGAATTCCTTTCGTAGAATAGGTATAGGTGTTAGTGGACGAGCTATCTCAATAAACTCAAGACAACCTCCAAAGTAATGCTCATTTGTTAAGATAGAACAAGCAGAAGCACCATTGGCTGCATATGATGGAGGTATGATCTCAGGTTTTCCTTCTTCTTTGATCCAACTTTTTGAAGGCGACTTACGCTTGAACTCTGCAATGATGCCATAAGGAGATTGTGCCAAAGACTGTTTCATGCTGCGATGTGGAGTTGTAGCACACGACTGGTGTGACAACAACAAATCAACTTGCTGTTCCAGTTCGTGATAGGAAACCTTTTGTTTCTGTTCCTCTAGCTCTACACGCTTGCGTGCAACAATCTGCTCAAGTATATCTGCCATATTAAGAATTGATTTCTACGAATTTCTTGAAACATGTCAATGCCTTGCCACTTTCCAAAGACTGGCGTGCTATTGCAACAGAGTCTTCTACAGAAAGGTTGCGATCCATAATACTAATAGCACAGGCTGCATTTGCCAGAACAACATTCTTCTGTGCTTGGGTGCTTGTGCCTTCTAATACAGAATCGAAGATTTCCATTGCTTCTTCTGGAGTTTCACCACCATAAATATCTTTCTGCTCAATGTAGTTAAAACCAAGATCTTTAGGAGTGAATACTTTCTCGAAATTATTGGTTGTAATCTTGAAACCGCTGGTCAGAGATATTTCATCATAACCGTCGTAGCTAGTAACAACACCAAACTTATCGCCAATCTTCTGGTGAATGTTAGTGTAAAGGCGTAGTTGCTCTTGATTTGCAGTTCCGTGCAAAGAGTTCTTTGGATGACATGGGTTTACCAATGGACCAAGCAGATTAAAGCAAGTTGGAACTCCTAATGCTTTGCGTGTAGGACCAACAAACTTCATTCCGTATGCGAAGAGAGGAGCGTGGAAATAGCAAATACCAGCTTCTTCCAAACTCTTCTTCAGAATGTTCATATCATCGGAGAATTTAACACCATGACCAGCCAAGACATTGCTTGCACCACTTACAGAAGAGCTACCGCCATTTCCATGCTTGGTTACCAAATAGCCAGCACCTGCCACAACAAATGCAGAACAGGTAGAAATGTTGAATGTATTCTTGCCGTCGCCACCAGTACCTACAATGTCTAGAGTGTTATAGTCGCTGAAGTCCATGTACTTGCCTGTTTCCAACAAGCCCTGACGGAATCCCAGCAACTCGTCTACTGTAGCTCCACGTGTCTGAATGGCCATGAGTAATGCAGCAATCTGCTGTACATTATATTGTTCCTGAACAATGTTCAGCATAATCTGATGAGTTTCTTCTTGTGCCAGAGTCTCGCCAGCAATCAGTTTTAGAAGATATTGTTTCATAGTTATATTTGTATTAATGTTTTAACCAATTGTTTAGAATTGTTTTCCCGTCTTTTGTGAGGACAGATTCTGGATGGTATTGAATACCACGTATGTCATATTCTTTGTGACGGAGTGACATGATGTAACCCTCATCTGACACAGAGGTAACCTCTAAGCATGAAGGTAAATCCTTTGTGTCTACCACCCATGAATGGTAGCGGCCAATCTCAATCTTCTCTGGTAATCCTTCAAAGATATAGTCGTTCACAGTAATGGTGCTTGGAGTTGCAACTCCATGGTACACCTCGCTAAGATTAGTAAGCTTACCACCAAAGCTTTCGCCAATGGCCTGATGACCTAAGCAAACGCCCAAGATTGGTTTCTTGCCAGCATATGCTTTTATTACGTCAAGTAACAATCCTGCTTCACATGGAATACCAGGACCAGGAGACAGAACAATCTTATCAAAACTTTCCAGTTGATCAAGTGTAAACTTGTCATTTCTGTAAACAGTAACTTCTGCGCCCAGTTCCTTAATCAGGTGACTCAGATTATAGGTAAATGAGTCGTAATTATCGATAATAACTATTTTCATAATGTTTCTGCAATTGAAATAGCCTTGCGAAGAGCGCCAAGCTTGTTGTTTACTTCTTGAAGTTCATATTCCACATCGCTCTTGGCCACAATGCCACCACCTGCCTGGAACCACAATTCGCTGTTACGACTTACAAAGGTACGAATGGTAATGGCTTGATTCAAGCTCTTGTCGAAACCAATGAAACCGATACAACCACCATACGCACCGCGATTGTGAGGTTCATATTCACTGATAAGCTGCATTGCTCGTACCTTTGGAGCACCACTTAAAGTGCCAGCAGGGAAGGTGTCGATGAATGCCTTGATAGGAGATGCTCCCTCGTCTAAATCTCCACTCACACGACTAACCAAATGAATTACATGTGAGTAGAATTGCATATCTTTATAGAATTCAACATGCACGTTATGACAATTGCGGGATAAATCGTTACGAGCCAAATCTACCAACATTACATGCTCGGCATTTTCTTTTGGGTCGTTTTTCAAATATAGGGCGTTCTGACGATCCTGCTCGGTGTTACCGGTACGCTTCGTTGTGCCTGCGATAGGATCAATGTATGCCTTGTAGGTGCCATTGTCTTCCTTCGTGATGCGACAATGAGTTTCTGGTGAGGAACCAAAAATTCTAAAGCCACCAAAATCAAAATAGAACAAATATGGTGATGGGTTAATGCTGCGTAAAGCACGATAGAGCTTGAAGTCATCGCCTTCATATTTCTGCTTGAATCTACGAGCCAGAACAATCTGGAATACGTCGCCTCGCATACAGTGTGCAATGCCCTTACGGATGTTTTCCTTATGCTCATCATCAGTCAGTGTACTCCAGAATTCGCCTATTGGATGGAAGTCGTAAGTACGTACAGCCCATGTGTTGATATCCTTCTCGAGTTGTTCAATGTCATCTTGCTCACCATCTTCCAATAATTCAATCAGAATCATTTGATTGCGGAAATGATCGAAAACAATAACATCTTTATATAGAATGTAAAGCAAGTCGGGAGCATCGTTCTCCTTTTGTGTTTCATCCTTTACATTGATGTCCTCAAAATAGCGTACAGCATTAAATGACGTGTAGCCAAACAAGCCACAAAATTGACTGTTGTCACCTTCAATGTTAAACGAGTCGATAAACTCGTTGATGGCTTGAGCAGAACCATAATCTGCAGAAATTGGCTGCTCTGTAATTTTTCCGTCTGGGTACTTTGCTACTGCTACACCATGTTCAATAGCTACACTTCCGATAGGATGCACGCCAATGAAAGAACGGGCATTCTCACCGCCATGGTAATCAGAACACTCCATTAATGCGCTTTGTGGATAAGCATCGCGCACTTTCAGGTAAACCGAAACGGGTGTGTTCAGGTCGGCAAGGATGTTTTTTGATGCGGTGTGATATTTGTATTGCATAGCTTATTTATCCATGTGTTTTAGATAAGTCTCAATATCTTTGTCACCACGTCCACTCACTGTAAGTACTACAACGTCTTCTGGCTTGAACTTCATGTGATTCAGGATTCCCAGTGCGTGAGCAGATTCCAATGCAGGAATGATTCCTTCCAAGCGGGTAAGCTCGTACGCAGCTTTCAGTACTTCGTCGTCATTGATGGCTACAACTTGTGCGCGACCTGTAGCATGTAGGTTACAGTGTATAGGACCAGTGCCAGGGTAATCCAAACCAGCACTGATGCTGTATGGCTCAATGATTTGTCCATCTTCTGTCTGCATCAATTTAATCTTGCTTCCATGTAGAATGCCGATTGTTCCAATCTGCATACTTGCTGCAGTCATTGGGGTTTCCATACCTAAGCCTCCTGCTTCTGCCAATACAATCTTTACCCTTTCATCATCCAGATAGTGATAGATAGTACCTGCTGCATTTGAACCACCACCTACACAAGCAATGAGATAATCGGGATAGTTACGACCAATCTTTTCCTCAAGCTGCCATTTGATTTCCTCACTAATTACGCTTTGTAAACGTGCTACCATATCTGGATAAGGGTGAGGACCAACGGTTGAACCAATAATATAGAAGGTATCAGCAGGATGACAGCACCAGTCGCGGATAGCTTCATTGGTAGCATCCTTTAGTGTCATGTTTCCGCTGGTAACAGGATGAACTTCAGCACCCAGCATGCGCATACGCTCAACATTTACATGCTGACGTTCAACATCAGTAGCACCCATATACACTACACAAGGAAGGTTCATCAGAGCACATGCAGTAGCAGTTGCTACACCATGCTGTCCTGCACCTGTTTCTGCAATAATGCGGGTTTTACCCATTTTCTTTGCGAGAAGAATTTGTCCTAAAGCATTGTTGATCTTATGTGCACCGGTATGGTTTAGATCTTCTCTTTTCAGATAGAGGTTGCAACCATACTTCTCGCTCATTCTC
>JAGHTY010000044.1 GCA_018065125.1 Candidatus Minthousia equi | reverse complement strand
GTATCTACATACATCTGGATACCAGCAAAATCTACTATCTCGTCTAGTTTGCGGTCTATCTCGGCCTTGGTCATACCCATGATGGCACCGTTCATGTAGATGTTTTCACGACCTGTCATCTCGGGATGAAATCCTGTACCAACCTCCAGCAATGAGGCTACGCGTCCTCTTCCGCGAATGGTTCCTGTGGTGGGGGAAGTTACTTTTGATAGTATCTTCAACAAGGTACTTTTTCCCGAACCATTCTTACCGATGATGCCTACTACCTCGCCTTGTTCTACCTTGAAATAGATATCACGCAATGCCCACACAAAATCACCATTTGCTTTCTGGGTACGATTATTCACCTGCCCTATCTTTAGGTATGGATCTTCCTTGCCACGAACACGTGCCCACCAACGGTTCAAGTCCTTGCTAAGCGTTCCTGTACCAATCTTTCCCAACTGGTACTGCTTACTGATATTTTCAAATTCTATTGCCGTCATATTTTTTTCTTTTTCCCACAGATTACACAAATTAACACGGATTTTATTCTATATCAGTAGTTATACGTGAGATCTGTGGGAAACTACACCACATCAATAAAGTTACGCTCTACCTTATTGAAAGTGAGGATGCCAAGAAGCATGATGATAACAGTAAAGGCAAGACTGTAACCAAGGTAAACCCACGAGAAGGTGCCACTACCCAGGAAGGCAAACTTGAAGGTTTCGATAATGCTGGTCATGGGATTGATCAGGATAATCCACATCAAATCGGGATGGTTTTCCTTAAGGGTGCTAAGTGGATAGATTACTGGAGTAGCATACATCCATAGCTGCACACCAAACGAAATAAGGAACTTTAGGTCGCGATACTTGGTGGTAACACTTGAGATAAGCATACCAAAGCCCAGTCCTAAACCAGCCAGCATGAAAATCAATACAGGCAATAGCAAGGCGTATGCATTGATAGCACATCCATAACCCGATACCATATAATATAGGTAGATGGCCAAGAACAGAAGTGCCTGCACACCCATCTTTACAAGATTACTCACAGTAATGCTAAGGGGCACAACCAAGCGTGGAAAATACACCTTTCCAAACACATTCTGATTAGCAGTGAAGGTTTCGGAGCAGCGGTTAAGGCAGTCGGCAAAGTAGTTCCAGCACAGCAAGCCAGCCATATAGAAGAGTGGTTGTGGCAAACCATCGGTAGAGATACCTGCAATGTTTCCAAACACAAACATAAACATGATGGTGGTAATGGCAGGTTGAATGAAGAACCACAATGGTCCCAATACTGTTTGCTTGTAATAGGTAACGATATCGCGCTTTACATACATACGCAGCAAGTCGCGATACTGCCACACCTCGCGCAGCTTCAGTGAAAACAAACTGCCGTGGGGCTCTATTACGAAATCCCAAGATGCATCGCTATTCTTGTTCACTTTATGAAAATTAAATTCATGACAATCACTAATCATTCATCACTAATCATTTTTTCTTCCCTTTCCCATAATACCCATAGCCATAGCCATATCTTCCATAGCCATAGCCATAGCGGTTATAGCCATAATGGTTATTAACATCGGTACCATTCAAGATGATGCTGAGGTTATGGAATTTCTTGGCTTCGTAGTTCTTCTCCAACTCCTGCAGCAGATTGCGCTGCATCAGGCCAGAGCGAACTACAAACAGGGTGATATCTGCCGTGCGACTGATGATAGAGGCATCTGCTACAATATCCACAGGTGGGCAGTCGAGCACAATATAGTCGTATTTCTCACGCAGTTCCTCAATCATTGGTTTAAGGCGTGCAGAGAGCAATAGTTCGGTTGGGTTTGGTGGGATGTTACCCGAAGGAAGAATATCCAATCCTGTTTGTTCGTCGTGCACAATCAGTTTGGTATAATCCGCCTCATGGCCACTCAGGTAATCGGCCACACCCTTTTCTGGACTATGGACATAGTTAGAAAGTGACGACTTGCGCAGGTCGAAATCAATGGCTATTACCTTGCTTTCCTTGATACTTAAACTTGCAGCAAGATTGGCGGTGATGAATGTCTTTCCACTGCCAGGGTTAAATGAGGTAAGCATGATAATCTTGGTTTTAGAGACATCACTTTCGGGCATATCCACAGCCAAGTACTCAAGATTGGTACGGATAACACGGAATGCCTCGTTGATAATGTCGCGGCTCTGGTGCTTGACATAAAACTTGGCTTCTCCCTCATCCTTATTTCTCTTCTTGGATGATTTCCACAGAGGCACCTCACCAATGAATGGAACCGACAGGCCTTCAAGGTCTTTACGACCACGAATGGCAGTATTCATCATCTCCTTGCAATACAAAGCCACAAGGGGTATTAGCAAACCCAGCACCAATGCTATTACCAGCACATTAGCCTTAACAGGGGTAACTGGTGAATAGCTACCATTTGGTGGGGCAATAATGCGGGTGTTATATGCTGTAAATGCCTGATTCAATTCGTTTTCCTCACGCTTTTGAAGCAGGAATAGATAGAGGGATTCCTTCACCTTTTGCTGACGTTCTACACTCAGCAGATACTTGGCCTGCTCGGGGTTGGCAGTCATGCGTGCTACAGCCTGTCCGTGACTGGCCTGTACCGAACGCTGCTGGGTATCAAGGGTTTTCAGTTCGTTATCCAATGAGTTCACAATGGCATTACGCATGGTGTTCAGGTTACGGTCAAGGTCCATCACCAATGGGTTCTGCTCACTTGAATTGGCCACCAGGTTGTTTCGCTGCAACTGGGTGTTGTTATACTCCGAAATCTGCTGCTCGATATATGGATTGTTGATACCCGAATTGGCTGGTAGCAACTGGTTTTGGTGCTGACCATCAGTAACATAGCCACGGATATACTTGGCCATATACTGCTGGTTGCTCAGTGCCAATCCCTGTCGGTCGGTTTCACTGGCTTGCGACAAGGCCTGTGATGCTACCGCTGCTACATCGGGCATGCTATGTGCACTTTTATAAGAAGAAATGTCGTTATCTACATTACCCAACTCCTTCTCAATCACCGCCAAACGTTCCTTGATAAACTCATTGGTAGAAACGCTTATCTGGTTGCGGTTCTTTATCCAGTTTTCGTTGTAGATGCTTACCAGCGTATTCAGAATATTTTCGGCACGGTCGATACTCTCATCCTGGCAGGTAATGTCGATGATATTGGTTTTCTTTTCGTGAAGCTGCGCCTTTATCTTCTTGTCTATCTGCTTGGTCGTACTGGTAATTCCATTGCGCACCACAATGATTTCGGCTGTCTGTCCTTTCTTGTAATAGATTGAAGGCGAAACCTTTATCTTTCCCAATGGCGAGGTTGCTTCCTTGTCAAGCTGCAATGTAACACTTCCATCTAAATCCTGCTCTTTTCTTTTTATGTTCGAGATAACCACCTTTCCATCTGCCTGTAGATTAAGCAAGAACTCGGCAGATTCGTTATCATTCATCTCCGAGAGCGTAACCTCAACAGGTAATTTCTGTGCATACAGCAGGGTGCGCTTGAAGAAACCATCCTGATAATAAGCCATTTCAAGATGCAAACGCTTTACCATATCCAGAATGATGGCAGGCGAATGGATGGCGATAATCTCGTCGTTAATATCTGTTGTGTTCTGGTCTATTCCTAATTCATCTAGCAAAGCACTTCCTGGGTCGGCATTCTTACCATCCTTTAGCTGTACAGATATAGAACGAGAGTAGATAGCAGGGGTAGAAAGCAGATAATATCCTGCAATAAGCATGGCTGCTGTAACCGATACCACAAACCATTTCCAGTGTCGCAGGCAAAGGGCCAGCAACTCCTTGGTAGTCATGAAGTCGTCTTGCTTCTTCGACTTGTTATTAGATGCCATATTGATTTACTTTGTGATTAATATTACCATAGAAGCTACAAACGAGGCAATGCTCATCCAGAAACCTGGGGTGTAGCTTGAAGAGCCTGTGGCAGTGGTTTGACGCTTACGCATTTCATTGGGTTCTACCATCACCACATCGTGCTGACGGATATAATAGGCTGGCGATGAATACACGCTCTTTACGTTTGTAAGATCCATCTCGTATGGGGTCTGATTACCTCCTTCCTGACGCAGCACCTTGATCTTGCGCATACCCTGAATATCCAGGTCACCGGCTTTCGACAATGCTTCAAGAATGGTAATCTGGTCTTTGTCTATCTGCACCTCACCTGGGCGTTTTACTTCACCCAGCACAGAATAGGTCATATTGGCAAATTCCACAATCACCACGGGGTCGTTACACAGATTACCAGCAATAATCTGGTACTTGATGGTACGTGCTACCTCCTCCCTACTCATACCCTTGATGCTCAACAAACCCAGCACAGGGAAATCAATCTGACCATTCGAATCTACTGAATAATAGCGATGGTTTGAACCATTTGCGCTATTAACATTCGAGATATTGAACAGGTTCATCAACTGTGGGTCGCGACTGTGCACAATGATGCTTAGCTTGTCGCCAGGTTGAAAACGAATGGTACCATCCACCTGTGTCTGAATGGTAATGCCAGGCTGAATATCCTGCAGATATGCCACGTCCTGTGGCGTCTTACATGCTGCCAACAGCATGATACCGAATAAAAGAAGTAAATTTCTTTTCATATTTTTTGATTTTATATTTTCTCCACATCCCTTCCATCAATCTCCACCGTGGCATAGCCAAGGATATCCAGTGAAATGCAGAAACGGGGTTTACCATTGGGATCATATTTCACAATGCCTTCCATACCAAGCAAGTCGCCACGGCACACCCTCACCTTGTCGCCCTTGCGGATGGTGGCGTCTATCTCTACCGGCTGGGTAGAGTGATACAGCATAAAACGAAGATGCTCTATCTGGCGTTCGGGAATAGTGGCCACAGGATAACGGCCAAACTTATCGGGCTGTGCTGCTCGATTTACCATAAAGCCAAAAATGAAAGGATTCTTGATAGCTTGTAAACGTTCTTGGGGAGTAACGTGCAGTAAGACAACCGACCGCAGCAGGATGCGATCTACCTGTTTTCTTCTTCCGTCTTTCCAGATGTGTTCTTCGGTTTGATATGGCACATAGCATTCATAACCCTGATCTTGCAGTCGCTGTGCGCAGACTTTCTCTGTGGAATTCTTTACAATTGCTATGTACCAATAGCGTTGTTCAACCCCTTGCACGCCTTCGGCGCTGGCCGCACAAAGTGTAGCCATACCAGATTGAACAAGCTTTTCCTCTTCCAAAAAGTCTTCACAAAAAGAAACAGCTATTCACTATAAATCAATACTTAACAACATTTCCTCCGCTGTTCCTTGTTGTGTTTACAAAATTACTTATTTTTACTTATGTAAAAAACGACCGAATGTTAAAAAAAACAAATCCACCCCCCCCAATTTGCTTTTATTAACATTTCATCATATAGTCAATTCTTTTTAGGCAGAAAGCATTGGTAATACAGAATTGTTTCTGTATCTTTAAGCCAAATATGCAAATTATGGACAATTTAGAAGTAATTAAT
>JAGHTY010000131.1 GCA_018065125.1 Candidatus Minthousia equi | reverse complement strand
TCAATGATATCGTATTGTTCCTGTAGCAGCAGTCGAACATAATCGCGTACATCCTGATTATCATCGATTATCAGAATCTGGCGCTTTTCACTCTTTCCTTGTAGTTCATGAGGCGTTTGAAGCGATTCTTGCTGGGCATCCAGCAGCGCTCCTTCCTTGAGGTTGTCTAAGGCAAAATTACGCTGCAGGCCTTCGTCCAGGCTGCCTGTCTGACGCAGAGGCACCACAACAATGAAACGAGTTCCTACACCCTTCTGACTTTTAACCTCGATGGATCCATGGTGCATTTCTACAAATGCCTTGACCAAAGCCAAACCAATACCCGATCCTGAATGGTGCACATCTACCTGGTAGAAGTTCTCAAAGATGTGACGGACATGCTCGGCAGGAATGCCTACACCGGTATCACTGACTATCATTTGCAGGCAATCAATACCTTTTAGTTGCAGTTGTTCCAACTCCACGTTGATGCGTCCGTTCTCGGGGGTAAACTTAAATGCATTGGATAACAGATTGTACAAGATGCGCTCCATCTTTTCAGAGTCGGCTATCATCACATAGGGATGAGTGCTTTCCTTGACCACAATATTGAAATGGATGTGCTTTGTGAATGACAAAGAACCGAATGCCGACGCACAATCCTCTATCTGCTTCGAGATATCAAATTCCGACAAGTGTAGCGGCAACTTGCCACTCTCGAACTTGCGGAAATCGAGAATCTGGTTGACGAGACGTAGCAGGATTGTTACATTCTTTTTTATTAGTTCGGTGAGGAAACGACTCTTCTCGTCAAGTTGAGGATTTCTGATCAGTTGGTTGACTGGGTCGTCTATCAGTGTAAGCGTAGTGCGGAAATCGTGGTATACATTGGTGAAGAAAGCCAGTTTGGCATGGGTAGCCTCCTCCAACTTTTTGGTCAGGTCAACCAACTGGTCACGCTGGGCGCTGATTTCTTCATTCTGCGACCTTAACAAGGCATTGGTCTTGGTACGGGTCCAATAGGCGTGAAAGATAAAGGCACATACCACGAACACCAGGATCAAGATGACCATGCAGGCGGTAAGTAACAGTTGTTGCAGGTTATACTGTTCCAGATAGTAGTCAACCTGTGAGGATAGTTGGATAACCCGTTCTGTTTCTTCTTTGATAAGGTTATCCTGTAACATCATGATACGGGCATTGGTGGAGTCAACAACTGCAGATGACAGGATGACTTCACGCTCTACAGCTTTTCCTTTCAGAATGTCGGCCGCCAGTTGAATCAGCTTCTCACCGCCAGTAGGGTAAATGGCACTGGCCATAAATTCTCCCCTCATGATACGATCCACACCCATGTCAGGCAGGGTCAGGGCATCCACACCGATAAACATCAGTCTCTTTTCTACCCCGGCTTTCTTGGCGGCATTGTAGGCACCAATGGCCATGCGGTCGTTTTGGCACATCACCAAATCAAAGTCCTGTCGCACACGCAGAACACTGTCCATTTTCTGTTCAGCCATCTCGCGTGTCCAATTACCCGTGATGACACCGATCACCTCCACATTGGGTGCATGCTCCAATACCTCCTGCACACCTTCGCCTCGTTCGATAGAAGAGGAAGACGATTCCAGTCCTGATATTCCCAGAATCCTCACTTTTCTATCCTTGGCAATATTCTGCACGTATTCGCCTATGGCTTGGCCAATCTGTCGGTTGTCGGCACCTAGGAACGTGGTATATTTCTGTGAGTAAATTTTGCGGTCGGTGGTAATGATTGGAATGCCCGCATCGAAGGCTTTTTCAATGATAGGGGTAACTTGTTCTACATCATTAGGCGACACGATGAGCAAATCCACTTTCTAATCGATGAAGTATTGGATGTCTT
>JAGHTY010000190.1 GCA_018065125.1 Candidatus Minthousia equi | reverse complement strand
TAACTACCCTACTACCCTGTTAACTACCCTGCCTGGATTTTTTCTGGGCAGGGCTTTTTTTTGCCCCTACTTTTGCAGTGTCGAAACAAAAAAAACGTGTAAGGAATTCGAAATTTATTATGTTTCATAATTTAATAATTAAGTAATGGAAAAGAGTTATTTGACAACAGATTTTTCGCTTCTCTCAACCGAAAACGAGAACAAGGTGGCAGTTGTGCTGCCAGAACCACGAGAGCCCCCCACAGTGGTAGATGAGGCCCCTGATTTTAGACCACATGGGTATGAATGGTTCGAGTAGTGATTAATGATTAAAAGATTAAGGATATGAGTATCAACATCAATTTTAGAATTTTCAAGTTTTTGCTGAGTTTTTATATCAGCAGTAGTGTATCAACAAAGTAAAAGTTTAAAGGTTTAAAAGTTTAAAAATGGTTTTCGTCTTCGTTTTCGTTACGAGGCAAAGCCGAGTTTATTATTATGGAAATACAGATTTTTAAGAATGAAGAGTTCGGACAGATCCGAACAATGAGATTGACCGACGGCCAAATTGCATTTGTAGGAAAGGACGTAGCAGAGGTGCTGGGATATAGCCAAGCCGACAAAGCCATTACGCGTCATGTAGCAGAAGATGACCGTATGAAATGTACGGTCACCGATTCAATAGGAAGAAAGCAGCAGTCTTATTTCGTCAATGAATCAGGGCTTTATGCACTAATCCTCGGAAGTAAGCTACCCAAGGCACGCCGTTTTAAACACTGGGTTACCAGTGAGGTGTTGCCACAGATTCGCAAAACTGGTGGTTACATTCCTGTGCAGAAAGAGGATGATGAGAATACCATCCTGGTAAAGGCAGTGAACATCTTGATGAAAACTGTAGAACTGCAGAAGCAGGAACTGGCAAGTCGGGACATGGAGATTGTACGCCTTGCACCAATGGCACAGTATGCCGAGGATGTGCTGCTATCGCCTACTTGCTACACCATGACACAGGTAGCAAAGTCACTGTCGATGACTGTGCAGGAACTGCAGCATATGTTGGTGAAGCAACACGTAATCTACCGCTCGCCATCGGGCTGCTGGATGCTGTATGCAGATCACTTGAAGAAGGGCTACGAGGCACACCGCACCAAGGATGGCAGAGACATCCACGATCAGGTTATTGGAACATACACCTACCTGGTATGGACAGAACGTGGTAAGGAATTTATTCATCGCTTAGCAGCGTAAATAAAAGATAAAAGTTTAAAACTGGATTGAAGCAGAGAGAAATTCAATTGAGCGTTGATGTGAATCCGCGTTAGGCCTAAAATCTCAAAACTTCTCTCGAAATTCAACTTTTGAAGCAGCGAGAGCAAACAAGCTTGCTTGATTTGCCGAGTCACGACAAAAGTCGATGAAATCAATTCAGAAAATGGAAAAGAAAGTATTTTTAGAGGATTCTTTCATAGAGACCCAGACAAGATTTTTTGAGAATGGTAAGGTAGTAACCGACCTGTGCGGTTGGGAAGTAGATAAGGTTATCGTGGCAGGTGGCAGAAACGAGGTGCGCCAGCGCGGCATCCTAACCACTACCGATGGCGTGGGAACCACATTCGTTCCTTATAGTACAGGAGGGAAACCTACCTATAAGCAACTGTATAACACCCAGCATGCAGTGGTGCAGCACAGTGCACATAACGTGATGGTAAAGTTTAAACTGCCAAAGAACATGGGCAAGCGTGCCATGCAGAGAGCACTGGAGAATGAGATTGAAGAAATCTGTGAATACATTCAGGAACTTCGCAGTGTTAGTCCTATCAGAACTCAAGACTGGCGCAGACTATGAGTTGCTATCACATTACCATGGAGCAGGGCCACAAGGTGGCTCGCCCCATTACCAGCGAAGCAGAGTATCGTGCGCTTCGCAACGATCCCACAAACATCAAGAAACTGGAACTGGCACGCAATGGCAACAAACGTGCCAAGATGGCGCTGCTGCAAATCAACTACAATGGTCATTACCCCAATGGCATCCTGAAAGGAAACAAACTACCAAGTGCTGCCTTTGGGTTTGACATTGACGATAAGGATGATTTTGAACGTGCTGCAACCATCCTTTTGGCATCACCCGATGCCTTCGGCTTGCTGATGCTGGAGCATAGCGTAAACCAGGGTGGTCATGCGGTTTTCCGTCGTGAAATGGGTAAGACAATCCTTGAAAACCAGGTGCGCATAGCACGCGCACTGGATTGCGAGATGGATACCAACACCCACGATGTGAACCGTGTTTACTTTACAACCAGCGCCAATGAATGTGATTTACTGTACGTGCATGCAGATTTGTTCAATGATCAGTACGAACCTGGAAAGGTAGAGGATGAAGCACAGCTTTTAGAACTTAGGGAACGCAATGGATGTGAGGAATTGCCAGAGGGTGCGCATAATGCACAGAAGCATTTCCGCCCTTCGGGAAGTCAACAAGTCAACGAGTCAACAAGTGGAGACGCAGAGTCACAAAGTCGCAGAGACGCAGAGCAGTCTGTTGACAATCGCGATAGCGAAAACCCAGAACTCATAACTCTGAACTCACAACTAAATTATTTGGGCATAGAATATGCCAAAATAATTTCCAAATGGTGGGAAATGTTCAACGACGGCCACACCCCAATCAAGAGCAACCGTGATGTGCTGACATACGAACTGGCAGTGAATCTTCGCCACATCTGCGGATTTGATGAAGCCCTATTAGATAAGGTGATTCCATGCTATGATGGTTTCTCAAAGGAACAGAAAATGAAGTGCATCAAGAGTGCCCTGAGTGAGAGGCGCACGCAGATGCCAGCGCGTCTGAAGATGGTGCTGAATGCCCTGCGTGATGAAAATATGGACAACAAGGCATTTGTGGAGGCGGTGGACGAGGCACAGCTGCAAGACGACCTTTACTACTTCAACCTACTGCCACTAAAGGCCATGCCGATGGGTGTAAGAGATTCACTAAATGCCGTTGACCCTAAAATGGCAATGGCAGTTTTGATGGCCATAACTCCTGCCATCGGCATGCTGGCAACAGGTGTGAAACTGATGGTGCATGGCGTGCCAAATACCTTGAATATAATCAGTTACATTGCTGGTAAGGCAGCAAGTGGTAAGGGACAAATCGACCCGATCATCAATGCCTGGATGCACGAAATCCAACTGCAGGATGACCTATACTGCAAGCAGGAAGAGGAGTGGCGCATCAAGAAGCAGAATGCCAAGAACAAGAAAGAACAGCCCGAAGAACCTAAGTACCCTGTGCGCTTTCTAACTTTGAACAACACGGTTGCTAATTTGGCAAAACGCCTCGCAAACACCGATGGAACACACGCATTTAGTTTTACGCCAGAGGCTGATACTGTTGCCAGCAAATGGAAAAGTTCTATGACCGATTTCAGTGTAATGATTCGCCAAGCATACGATGGTTCACGTTACGACAGGGAAGCACGCAGTGCTGATGCGGTAACGGTGCACATTAAGCGATTGCTCTGGAACATCACCATGTGTGGCACACCCGATGCGCTGTATCGTGTCATCACCAACTACACAGATGGCTTGCTATCAAGATTAGCCATTGCTAGGATGCCAGATAACACCTTTGCTGCGCTAAGTGATAATCCGCTGATACTGCGTACTGATGCAGAAGATAAAATCATTCAGGTGGCATCATTGCTCACCATGATGCAGGGTACTTTAGATCTTGACAAACTGGAGGCTAAAAGCCGTGAATGGGTAGAGGAAATCCGCCTTCAGGCAGTGAAGAACTATGATACTGTAATGGCAGATGCACGCTTGCGTGATCATGTAATTGCCATGCGCATGACTGCAGCTATCATTCTTTGTGGTGTAGCCGAGAAACTCATTAAAAAGCACGGTTTCAATGGTGCAAAGGAGCAGTTAAAGTTGAACCCAGAATTAGCATGCGAAATGGCAAAAAAGTTACAAACCGATGATGTGATGACGGTTTACGAAATTATTGCGGATTCAATCCTGGAGAATGATCTTTACTTTTTCCGTGAGAAAATTGAAAATGCCTATACGGCGGCAGGGTTCTCGGGTACAGAACGTTGTAGAAAGGGTAGAAACGATAACATCTACAGCCATCTGCCATATGAGTTTACGTTTCAGCAGGCCATGACTGCTAAGGGTGCAGGATGCACTACAAACAGCGTTCAGATGATGCTGAAGAACTGGAGAAAGCAAAACCTTATCGTTTTTGTGGATAAGAACCATTTTCGCAAAGTGTAATCTGGTCGTTAAGTCATTAGTCATTAGTCAAAATCAATAAGAGTTTTATGAGATTAATACTAAAACGTGAACTGATTTTTCCTGATGCGATACATGGAAAAATCTATTACCGTGGTGTTTCTGTGTGCTGCACATTGGAAAAGCCAGGCCACACCCTACCTGCTGGTGTTTACAAGTTGAAGTTTGCAAAAGCCGATGATGAAGATGAGTTTTTAACAGGCTATCTTTACCGTACCCATTCAAATGTACGCTATTCGGTGTGTACCATGACAAGGGGTAACGGTGTAAAAAACCTGAACAACTGCACTATTTTCATAGGGAAATACCAAACCCGCGGACTGGTAATTCAAGGCGAGAAATACCTAAAACACCTGAACGATTTTATTATCACGAAACGTGAGAATGAAAAAGAAAGTGTAAAATTAAAGATTGTCTTGGCAGCGCAAACAGAAGAAAAAGATAATTATAAAAATCTGTTTTATGAACCTTTCCAAAAATTTCAAACTAGAAGAATTCACAAAAAGTGAAACCGCAGCAAGGCTGCACATAGATAACAATATTAAAGATAAAGAGATAGAAAAGAATGTAGAAGCACTGTGCATAAACGTGCTGCAACCCTTAAGGGATTACGTGGGAAACCCCGTAAAAATAAGCAGTGGCTACAGATGCCCTGCTCTTAACAAGGCAGTAAATGGCAGCAGCACCAGTCAGCACATGCAGGGTGAAGCAGCTGACATCATCATTCCTGATAAGAAAACAGGCCTAAACTGGTTTGAGTGGATGCGCACGCACCTAACCTATAACCAGCTGATCTGGGAAACCAACAGCCGTGGTGCCAGCTGGATTCATGTGGGCTATTGCCGCAATAGGAAGAATAAGATGCAGGTACTATCTTTAAGAGTTCAGAGTTGAGAGTAATGAGTAAAGGGTTCACAAAAGTGTGAACCCTTTTATTACTATATTGTATTAAACTTGCAATTTATCTACCAGCCTTTAGTCCTTTGATAACAGAATTGGTAAATCCAGCCTCTTCCATTGCATTAAGTCCCTTGATGGTAAGTCCGCCAGGAGTGGTTACGCAGTCTATTTCCTGTTCAGGATGAGTTTTGTGTTGCAACAGCAGTTCTGCTGCTCCCTTAACAGTATTGGCAACGATAGCCTGAGCATCGCGTGGATAAAGTCCCAGTTCTACTCCACCCTCCATGGCAGCACGAATATAGCGGAAGGCATAGGCAATGCCGCAAGATGCAAGGGCAATACATGCTGGCATCTGTTTCTCGGTTACCCTCATGCAACCACCTACTTGCTGCATCATTTCATGAATCATTGTAATCTGCTGCTCACTGGCATTGCAAGGAACATAGAAAGTCATGCTGCACTTCACATCGATGGCAGTATTTGGAATCATATAGAAGATAGCAGGATTAACGCCATCTTCCTTCAGCATGGGCTGTAGCTTGTCGGTACCAATACCAGCAGCTACGCTGATGATAATCTGTTTTGAGGGATTCAGAGCATGCTTAATCTGCTCGATAACATCCTGAATCAACCATGGTTTGACTGCCAAAACCACGATATCGGCATCCTTTACTGCCTCTACATTGTTTGTAGTTACGTTGATGCCAGGCATTTGTGCCAAGCGTGCATCTAATGTTTTCTGAGTATGTGCAGTACAGGTAATATCTTGTGGTTGGAAAATATCTGTCTGGTAAAGTCCGTGTGCCATAGCACCACCCATGTTGCCGGCACCAATGAATGTAATTTTCATGATTCGTTTAGTGTTATAGTTTATGTATGCAAAAATAAGCATTTCTCTTTAAAATTCCATCGTTATTTGCATTTTATTGACACAATACCTAATATTGGGTAGCGATTATCTTTGTCATTCCTTTAAATTTGGTGTAACTTTGCACAAAATTTACATAATAATGCGATTATCAGAGCTGAAAACAGGCGAAAGTGGCGTCATTGTAAAGGTACTGGGCCATGGTGGATTCCGCAAGCGTATTGTAGAAATGGGATTTATCAAGGGTAAGAAGGTTGAAGTGGTACTGAATGCGCCATTGATGGACCCTATCGAATATAAGATAATGAACTACAAGATCTCATTGCGTCGTGAAGAAGCGATGCATATCGAGATTATTTCAGTTCAGGAAGCCCAGGCAATGGAACAGAAAGAAGGTCTGAAAGGTATTCACGAAGATATTGAGATGCCTGAAGAAGAACTGAAACGTCTTGCAATGGGCCAGCGACGTATTATAAATGTTGCCCTTGTAGGTAATCCAAACTGTGGCAAGACATCACTCTTCAACATTGCAAGTGGTGCGCACGAGCATGTAGGAAACTACAGTGGCGTTACTGTTGATGCCAAGGAAGGATTCTTTGAATTTCAAGGCTATAAGTTCCGTTTGGTAGATTTACCAGGAACCTATTCCCTATCCGCTTATAGTCCTGAAGAACTTTATGTTCGCAAGTATATCATTGATGAAACACCAGATGTTATCATTAATGTGGTAGATGCCAGCAATATTGAGCGTAACCTTTATCTTACCACACAGCTTATCGACATGAACCTGCGTATGGTGATTGCCTTGAATATGTTTGATGAACTGGACAAGAGTGGAAACGAACTGGATTACACCACATTGAGCAAGCTGTTTGGTGTGCCAATGATTCCTACCGTAAGTAGAACAGGAACAGGTATCGAGCAACTTTTCCACGTTATCATCAACATATACGAAGGTGGTGACTTCATTGATGATAATGGAGAAATCAACAAGGAGGTGCTTCGCGACATTCAGGAGTGGCATAAGGAAAACGTGTTGGATCATGGTGAGCACATTGCCGACTTTACCACAGAGCACAGTTTTGGTAACAAGAAAATGCGTCATACCTTGCGTCATATTCATGTGAATCATGGACCTGAACTTGAGCAATGTATCGATACCGTTAAGGCTTTAGTTGCCAAGAATGAACAGGTAAGAGCGCAATATTCAACCCGTTTCCTTTCTATCAAACTACTTGAAAACGACGAAGATATCCGAAAGTTTGTAGCTGCCCTTCCTAATGGTTCTGAAATCATCGAGGCTACGCAAAAGTGTCAGCAGCGCATCAAAGAAAACATGAAAGAAGACAGTGAAAGTGCCATTACCGATGCTAAATATGGCTTTATTCAAGGTGCCTTGAAAGAGACTTACGTTGACAATCATAAGGAAACATCGCAACAGACAGACAAGATAGACAAGTGGGTTACCCATCGTTGGTGGGGATTTCCTATCTTCTTCCTACTGCTTTACTTAATGTTTGAATTTACCTTCATTCTGGGTGACTATCCTATGCAAGCCATTGAATGGGGGGTGTCTAAACTTGGTGATTTTGTACAGGGTGCGATGGCAGATGGTGCCCTGAAAGACTTGATCATTGATGGTATCATTGGTGGTGTTGGAGGTGTAATCGTATTCCTTCCCAATATTGTGATTCTGTATTTCTTCATCAGTATCATGGAAGATTCTGGATATATGGCACGTGCTGCCTTTATTACGGATAAACTGATGCACAAGATGGGATTGCATGGAAAATCATTCATACCACTGATTATGGGCTTTGGATGCAATGTGCCTGCAATCATGGCTACACGTACAATTGAAAACCGAAAAAGCAGGCTGATAACCATGCTAATCCTTCCATTCATGAGTTGTTCGGCACGTTTGCCAATCTACCTTGTCTTGATAGGTGCATTGTTCCCTGCACATGGATCGTTGGTGCTGTTGGGTATCTACACATTTGGCATTGTCATGGCAATTATCAGCGCACGCTTGTTAAGTAAAGTGCTGATGAAGGGCGATGATACTCCTTTTGTAATGGAGTTGCCTCCTTACAGAATGCCTACCAGCAAGAGTATCCTTCGTCATACCTGGGAAAAAGGTCGTCAGTACCTTCGAAAAATGGGTGGAATCATTATGGTTGCCAGTATTATAATCTGGTTCCTAGGATACTATCCTAATCATGATGCTTACGAAACTAAGCAGGAACAACAGGAAAACAGTTACATTGGTCATTTGGGTAAGGCCATAGAACCTGTGATTGCACCTTTAGGATTTGACTGGAAAATGGGTATTGGCATTCTGAGTGGCGCTGGTGCCAAGGAATTGGTAGTAAGTACGCTTGGTGTACTTTACAATGATGATAATGACATTGAGAGTGAAGAATCTACCAGCAAGTTAGAGCAGAGTATCTCAAAGAATATGACTCCATTGAATGCCCTGTGCTACATGATTTTCGTATTGTTGTATTTCCCTTGTATTGCAACATTAGTAGCCATAAAGAATGAAAGTGGAAAATGGCGATGGGCTTTGTTCTCGGCAGTTTATTCAACAGCATGCGCATGGGTTTGCGCATGGCTGGTGAACGTGCTGTTCAGTTGATTATTTCTTAAAGTAGTTTATAATTTCAGGTCGATATTCAAAGTGCATGGTATCAAAGTGGTACCAACGACCTCCCCATACAAAACCGTATTTCTCAAAGATTTCTACAATCCCCATAGGAATACGGTTTTTGTATCCAATCTTATCTGTTTCCTTCTTGCCTTTGAATTCCCACAACCAATAGTCGGAAATTTGTACGGCAATATCTATTGCTATGCCGTAGCTATGTGCGCTCAGACGCTTTGCACCACGAACGGGACGCCAGTTAAAGGTACCAGCACTCTTCATGTATTTGGCTATACTCAGGATGTTTTGCCAATTCATCTGCAACCTTCTTTAGTTGCTTATCAGCACCATTTACTGTTGTGAAAAGTAATGATTGTCCAAACCAGTTTACCTTTCCTAGTTTTCTTTGTGCCTCTGCCTGAGAACTACCATACATCTTCTTGAACAAAGCCTCACATCTACTTCTACCTGCATCAGCCAAGTACTCTGGGTTACCATCCATATCATAAGGAATAGAAAACATTTCCTCAATGTCGGAATCATCTAGTTTTTCGTCGAACGACTTTTCCCTGTTATCGTCGTAAACCATTGATGTTCCATCTTTAAAGATAATTTTATTATCCTTGTATTCCACACAGAAATCAGGATAGCTTTTCAATATTGCTGTAGCTCCGGCAGGAATAGTATCATTTTGCTGGCAACAAAGCAATGAAGCAGCAATTGCTAAAACGTTTAAAGAAATCATACTTTTATTTATGTTATTTCCAAAATGTCTTTACATCATCCCAGTTATAATAAGGAGAGACTTTTGATTGTATTGGTAATGTTACTTCATTCTCATTTAACAAGAACTTTACCAATGTCTGTTTTTGCTTGTTTTGATAGAAGATCATCTGCAAGTTTGCTGCCATTGGAGAAATTCGGAAATCCTGCCACACAAAAGGAAGTTCTTCAGGATTATCAACTACAGCATTGCAACCATTAATCTTCATGCGTGTAAGCAAACGAATAAGAGCACTGTCATGACCAAATCGTAATGTTGCCGAAGTATCCCCATTCTTTAATGCTTCATCTGCACTTGAGATTATCTGATCAAGAAGACTTTGCGCACTTGCTGCAGGTATACCCTTACCTACAACAGAACCGCTATTGGTTACATACATTCTATAATTGATAACTTTCCAGATGTTGTAGAGTTCATTATTGGTGAAAAGGTCAAAGAAATTGTGATGCAAAGGTGTATCCTGCATGTTTACGGCAATCCAATACAGTTCCTCCATTAATCCAATAGGGTCACCTAATTCTTCTGGACGCCAGAAGATAAGTCCCATTACACGAGAAGGATTCATATTCTGCTCACGATATTTCAGGTATTGCTGATACCATTCGCCTTTTTTGTTGGTTAGTTGCTTTAACTCTGGAGATTCGTAATTTACAAAATCCATGTCGCGTTCATAAGCAGAACGTTCAATTTTTAATTCTGGATTCAGTTCTTTCAATCCCTCACAGAAAGCCATCATGCTCATCATACATCTACGAACAGTACTGGCATAGGCACGAATGTATTTCTTTCCTGTAAACAAAGAAGGATAGTTTGTCATCATCCTTTGTGCTATGTCGTGATGTTGCTGCTCTCCTATCTTGGTGAGTTCACCACTACGACCTTTGGCATCTTGCCATACAGGTTCCAGACGTTGGCGCAATTCCTTTCCAAAATCACTCAAGCCATAATGATCAAGGGTGTCGAGCACATATTGGTAACGCTTGTCCTCGGTAATCCATCGTGAACCATGGCGACCATAATGACTGATGTATACTGCTTCATAACCTTTTGGTGCAGGAGTGTATTGATTTTGTTTAGGACCTGGATAGGCATAATAGCTGCTGCCTGCCATTTCTGGACATGTAGCAAACTCTGTCTTTAATTCCCACTCGGTTGTAGGAATGCTTTGAGCAAAGCCAAGACAAGGAAGAAACGAAAATGCTAACAATAGATGTTTCACAATATACTTACCTTTATAAACACTTTAAACTCTTAAACTTTTAAACTTTTAAACTTTTAACCCTTTACAACCTCTTTATATCACCTCCAAAGCGCTTTGCAGGGAATGAATCCTTTACTTTAACGTTTAGGTTTGAAACGTTTATGTTCTTTCCTGATTCAATATAAACTCCGTATGCCTGATCCTGAATAAATCCTTCACCTACACAAGGACGCTTGTCGTATTGTCCTCCTGGGTAATCTGTTCTCTTTTCAAGGGTAATGTCAATGTTGTTCAAATATATATTATTTACTTTGTCATTTGTATCTCCACCAATGAAGCAACCATTTTCACCATAGCATTTTACGTTGTTGAAGTAGATTTCACTAACCTCACCACACTTTCCTTTTGTTGCTCCCTTAGGGAAACGCCATCCGGCATCTTTGTGATTGCCTACAGCACGAGGGTAACTGGTAACATAGATTGGTTCTGCCTTTCCCCACCAAACATCGCTAAAATACTTGCAATCAACAATCATGTTGTTAAACTGAACATTGGTAACTGTTCCTTCATCACGATTCTGAATACCCAATCCTCGATTGCTGGCAGTGATGATACAATTGTCGAACAACACATTGTAAATGCTATCCATATTTTCAGAACCAATCTTGATTGCACAACTTCTACCAGTCATTACACAATTGGTAACAACTATGTCATGGCAAGAACCATATTTCTCGTATTCACGACGATTCTTCAGGCAAATACAGTCGTCACCACTTTCAATGAAGCAATTGGCAATGCGAACTTTTTTGCTATGATCTATATCAATGCCATCTCCATTACGTATTTTCAGCTTGTTCTTTAAACTGATACCATCAATCAAGGCATCGTAGCAACCAATTAGATGAACTGTCCAGTATGCACCATTCTGAATGGTTACATCTTTAATAGAAAGTCGATTCACACCAAATAAAGAAAGAACATGTGGACGTGGGTCGAACGATGAATCTTTTAGTGGTTTCAGTTCATAGCTATCCTCAAGTTCTTTTCCCATAAATGCTACACCGTTACCATCTATGGTACCCTTTCCGCTGATACTTAGATCATGAATATCCTTTGCATAAATCCACATCATGCCTTCACCTCTGTTTTCACCAAAGGCACTAAGATTATAAATGCTTTCATCAGGGTTAGCAAGCCATGTTGCACCAACTTCCAGGTGGATATCAATATTTGACTTCAGTTCAACTGGTCCACTCATGAATGTAAAACCTGTTGGAAACAATACTTGTCCTCCACCCTTTGCATTACAATCATCAATGGCTTTCTGAATGGCTACAGCATCATCTGTTATAGAATCACCAACAGCGCCATAATCCAACACATTGAAAACGCGGGAATTATTTGTGTTCCCACAAGCTGCAAATATCAAACAGCATAAGGTAAAAAACAAATTCTTCATATCTTTGTATTTTTATTTATTCCACTTAGTATTAGGTTTGTTGCCCATTGTAAATACCAACTCACCACCTTCCATAATATCCTTATGAGAGATATAATTTTTCTTGTATTTTTTTCCATTCAATTGAATATCTTGTATATAGATATTCTTTGACGATGCATTAAATGCACGAATAGTGAATGTCTTTCCATTTTCAAGATAAAGTTGAACACAAGGGAAAACAGGACTACCAAACATATAGATTGGTTCACCAGGACATACGGGATAAAATCCCAATGCAGAGAAAATATACCATGCTGACATTTGTCCTGCATCATCATTACCTGATAATCCTCCTGGTTCATCCAGATATTCTGTATCAAGAATATGACGCACGTACTTCTGGGTCTTGTATTCTTGATTTACATAGTTAAACATATAGGCAATCTGATGACAAGGTTCGTTTCCGTGCCAGTAACGTTGCTGCGTAAACATACTGTCTAGCTTGGTAGCAAATTTCTCTTTTCCACCCATTATCTTCATAAGACCTTTAACATCATGAGGCACATACCATGTGTAATGACATGGTGCTCCTTCTGTAATGAACTTGCTAAACTTAAATGCATTGTTTTCATTTAGGAAAGAACCATTTGCAAATCTACCTTGTGCGTATCCTGTTTTAGGATCAATTACATTTCGATAATTACTTGCGCGTTTTAGCAGTAGCTTGTAGTCTTTGTCTTTACCCAAAGCTTTTGCAACTTGTGCTAATACATAGTCATCGTAGGCATATTCTAGAGTTCGACTCGTCTGTTCACATTTATGATAAGCTTCTTTCACGCTATCTTCTAAAGGAATATAACCATATTCAAGGTAAGATTTTAATGCACGTCTACCCATTCCATTGTTGTATTCTTCGGTAGAAGGATGTTCAAAAGCATTTTTACGCATACCTTCGTAGGCTTTTTCTATGTCAAATTCACGAATACCTTTAATATATGCATCACCTAATACAGAGATACAATGGTCTCCAATCATGGCAGCAGTATAACTGTTCCAGCAAGGGAAAATAGGTAACCATCCGCCTTGTTGGTACTTTAATACAAGACTCTGCATCATATCAGCAGTCTTTGAAGGAGACAAGATTGTAAGCATAGGATGAAGAGCGCGATATGTATCCCACATACTGAAATCCTCATAATAATGATGTCCTTGTGGCATTTGCATTATTGGTGTTCCATTTGAGAATGAAGGATATCTACCATCCACATCATCAATGGCATGAGGCAAGAAACTAGCACGATACAAAGCACTATAGAATTTTCGTAACTGTAGTTTGTCTGTACCGTCCTGATCAATGTTAATTTTCCCAAGATGATTTTCCCAGATAGAATTTAATTCATCGTGAGTTTTATCAAAATCCCAGTGAGGTATTTCTGTGGCAAGATTCTTTTCACATCCTTCAAAACCTGTAAATGATGATGCAACTTTAATAATGACAGGTTTTGCTGTTTTCTTAAACTTTAGCCATGCACCAATAAGTACATGATTACTTTCTATCTTATTACCACTCTTAATTTCATCAGCATGATAAGTTCCAAAATCGTCTATTTCATCTTGGAACTGAATGATGAAGTATCCAGAAAATCCTGCAGCTAAACCTTTACCTTGGTAGATTC
>JAGHTY010000120.1 GCA_018065125.1 Candidatus Minthousia equi | reverse complement strand
TTCCACGATATTGGGTTCCTTGTCGCCACCGTTCTTCAGTGATTCTCCAATATAAATTTTGGCTTCGGTGTAGCGTCCTTGGATAAAAAGAATCCAGGCGTAAGTATCCAACTCATTGTAGCTCTGTGGATTTTGTTTAATGGTTCGGAAACTCATCTCCTCTGCTTTCTCCAAATCCTTTTTTTCGAGCGACAGGAAATAGGCATAGTTGTTCAGCACCAGGGCGTCATCGGGATTGTATGTCAAGGCCTTGTCGTATGACTGGTAGGTCTTTTCCAACTCGTTCATTTCGTGGTAGATATCGCCCATACAGCCATACATGGTACATACCAGTTTCTTGTCACTGTTTTCTTTGACTTGTTCCACACCCGTTTGCAGAGCTTGCAAAGCTTCCTCATTCTTGTCCAACTGCATGAGCGATGCTCCTAAATAATAGTAGAATGCCAGTTCGTCGGGCAGATACTCTATCGATTCCTTGCACAGTTTGGCCGCATCGGCATAGTCATTGCGCTTAAAAGCATAATCCATCAGTTGCAAGCGGGCTTCGTGATTGTCTGGATTCAGTGCTAACACTTGCCGCAAACTGGCTGTTATCACCTCTTCGCCCATCTGTTTGTGCATTTTGTATTGGGTGCTCAGCAAGGCAATATCTGAATTCTCCTGTGGCTTTTCCAGCAACTTGTCAAACAGGTTTAACACATAGGTACTATCGCTTTTTTCAGCCTCAGTATCTTGTATGATTCGTTTCATAATCAGTAGCTGGGTGCCCGTATCCGAAGCAGGATTGAAAAGAATCTTCTCCATCATGGAACGAGCTTGTTCGGGTTGTCCTATCTGTTCGAAGTAGGTTGACATTGACAACTGAGCCGATACATTCCCTGGTTCTTCATTCAGTACCTCCTGATAGAGCTGTCGGGCATGCTCCTTATCTTCGTTTTCCAGATATAAGTCGCCCATGATTACCCGGTAACGCAGGTCGTTGGGATACTCCTCCACCAGTTTTTCTATCTCATCGAAAGCCTGTTCCTTTTGTTCCAGTCGTAGGTAGATACGAAACTTTTCCATGCTCAGCGCCTCGCTCTTTCCTTCCAGATTTTCAATGCGGTTTAATACATCAATACTTTTGTCGAAAGCCTGGTTCCTGTAATACAACTGCAGCAATCCGCGCAGATAATCCGTATTTTCGGGTGCATCAGCCGATATTTTCTCCATTAACCCGATGGCCTTGTCCAACTGATTGTGATTCAAATAATAGTTGGCCAGCACTTCCCGATACCATTGGATATGAGGTGCCCGTAGCACAGCTTGTTCATAATGTGTCTGAGCCAGTGAGTCATTTCCAAGAAAACCAATGTAATTAGCCATTTCGAACAAGGCTTCAGGGGCTTGAGGATGAATATCCAAAGCATGCTTCAACAGTTCGTATGCCTGAGCATACTGACCCATATTACTGTTTTTAACTGCTTCCAAATAAAAATAGTCAAACCGTTGCTGATCCTTTTCCGATAGCACAACCGATATGAACGTATCCTGCGGCTTGACAGGCGTACGTTTCTTGCGTTTGGCTGCTGCTGGCTGAATCAAAAACATCAGCATCAAAAGGCCCGAGGCCCATACGATCCATCTTCTTCCCATCATTTCACACCTGAATGACCAAAACCACCTGCACCACGTTCGGTTTCATCTAATACAGCTACGGGTTCCCACTGCACCTGTTCGTGGCGTGCTATCACCATCTGTGCAATACGTTCACCATCTTCAATGGTAAAGTCGGTATCCGACAGGTTTACCAAAATCACCCCAATCTCGCCACGATAGTCGGCATCAATGGTGCCAGGCGTGTTCAACACGGTAATTCCTTTCTTCAGAGCCAAGCCGCTGCGCGGACATACCTGTGCTTCAAAACCCTCGGGAAGGGCAATGGATAAGCCGGTGGGTACCAGTACTCGCTGCAAGGGACGAAGCACAATGGGAGTATCAATGTTTGCCCGTAAATCCATACCTGCTGAAAGGTTGGTAGCATAGGCGGGTAAGTTATGGTGACTGTTGTTTATAATCTTCACTTTCATAGTTTTTCGTATTGTTATATCCTTTAGGTATATAATATCCTGCAAATTTAGATAAAAATTTACACTCAACATATAAAAAAATAGGAAAACCACCTTTTATTATGAATTTTACACTACTTTTGCATAAATCAAACTATCTCAAGAAGTATGATGAATTGGCAAGATTTGATATCCAACAAGCGTTTGGGACAGGAATCCCTACATATGACAAGGAAAGATGACCGTACTGAATTTCAGCGCGATTACGACCGTCTTATCTTTTCTTCTCCCTTCCGACGCTTACAGAATAAGACGCAGGTTTTTCCTCTTCCTGGAAGTGTATTCGTACTTATCCGACTATCGCATAGCATCGAGGTGGCCAGTGTGGGAAGGTCGGTGGGAGGCGATGTGTGTAAT
>JAGHTY010000065.1 GCA_018065125.1 Candidatus Minthousia equi | reverse complement strand
ACATGTGCACTTTCTAAGCAACAGGAAGAAAACTTGCAGCAGATTTCACGAAAGTGCGTTCGCCACCTGGACATCGACGGTGAGCGAAACATCCCGTTCGCTTTCAATGCTGACACAACCGCCTCACCATTGAAAGCGAACTGGATGTTACACTCACCTACGATGTTCAGGTGGCGAACGCACTTACGTGAAATCTCCTGCAAGTATTCTACCTGTTCCTTAGAAAGAGAACATGTAGGAGCAACTACGATAGATTCACCAGTGTGGATACCCAGTGGGTCGAAGTTTTCCATGCTTGCTACAGTGAAGCAGTGATCGTTTGCATCGCGGATAACCTCGAACTCAATTTCCTTCCAACCCTTCAGGCTCTCTTCTACCAATACCTGAGGAGCAAAGGTGAAGGCGCTTTCTGCAATTTCCTTGAACTTCTCTTCTGTAGGACAAACACCAGAACCAAGACCACCCAGTGCATAAGCAGAACGGATCATGATTGGGTAACCAATGCGGCGAGCAGCAGCAACTGCAGTTTCCATGGTTTCGCAAGCTTCAGAAACAGGAGTCTTCAAGTCTGCCTTGTTCAATTCCTTAACGAACAGGTCACGATCCTCGGTGTTCATGATTGCTTCTACTGAAGTACCCAAAACCTGTACTCCGTACTCGGCAAGAACACCATTCTGGTACAATGCAGTACCAACGTTCAAACCGGTCTGGCCGCCCCATGCCAGCATAATGCCGTCAGGACGCTCTTTCTTAATGATTTCGGTAATGAAATGAGGGGTGATAGGCAGGAAGTATACCTTGTCGGCAATACCTTCGCTTGTCTGGATGGTTGCAATGTTTGGATTTACCAATACAGAACTGATTCCTTCTTCACGCAAGGCTTTCAAAGCCTGAGAACCTGAGTAGTCGAACTCACCAGCCTGACCGATTTTCAGCGCACCTGAACCCAGTACAAGCACTTTAGATAATTTCTGTTTCATATACTTTGGTTGTAATTTTTGAAAATTCTTTTCGGTTTCAGTTAGGGTAACCCTAAATTGATGCAAAGGTAATATAAAAAGTAGAATTATTATATATGAATTTTCTGTTTTTTGCGATGAATTCATATTTTTTTGTCAGCTTAAGCCATAGCGAAAGCGAAAGCAACGATGACGAAGACGATAACGATAACGAAAACTTGATTATTAGACAACGGACAACAGACTACAGACTAGGCTTCGCCTTGTAGACTCGTTGACTTGTTGACCCGTTGACTTTTCTTCCTCGGAGCCACAGGCGACCATCTTTTTGCTATGCCAAAGATAGATATTTTTAATAATAGTAATATGGAAATGGCATTTTGCTTTGAAATAGAAAATTCAAAGTGGGTATATTGTTATATCAAATAGTAAAACAAACGTGTGTTTTATGCAAGAATTATGAGTAAAAACATAGTAAATGCTTACGAAAAGCAATCAAAATAACGAAAAATGCAGTAAAATATCAAATTTATACCTAATAATCGTTGTGTATGTTAATAAATATGCTTAATTTTGCATTCAGTTTTTGAGATTAAGGTAAAATTTAGTAGAATAATTTTTCAAAAGTCTATAATATATGGTAATAGGAGATCAAAAAAACAGCCAATTCAGGACTATTCCTAACCAGCAGCCAAAGACAATGGGTCTTTACAATTCAGAGAATGAACACGACGCTTGCGGCGTGGGTATGGTGGTTAACATTCACGGAAACAAAAGTCACGAACTTGTAGACAATGCACTGAAGGTGTTGGAGAACATGGAACACCGTGGTGCCGAGACCAAAGATAAAACCGGTGATGGTGCTGGTATCTTGTTGCAGATTCCTCACGAGTTTATCCTTTTGCAAGGTATTCCTGTTCCTGAGAAGGGACGCTATGGTACCGGTCTGGTATTCCTGCCAAAGGATGAGAAGCGTCAGTCGGAGATTCTTTCTGTAATGATTGAGGAGATTGAGCGTGTGGGCTTGAACCTGATGCATCTTCGCAATGTACCTACTAATCCTGATTGCCTTGGTGAAAGTGCGCTGAGTGTTGAGCCAGACATCAAGCAGGTGTTCGTAACAGGTGTTAGCGATGAAGAGGTACCTGTTTTTGAACGTATATTATATAAGGTGAGAAAAAAGATTGAAAACCGCATTACTGATGAGGATTTCTACATCTGCTCACTTTCTAGCACAGACATTATATATAAAGGTATGCTCACCAGCCGTCAGCTGCGTGCGTATTTCCCAGACTTGAGCAATAGCTATTTCACCAGCGGCTTGGCGTTGGTACACTCTCGTTTCTCTACCAACACATTCCCTAAATGGAAGTTGGCTCAGCCATTCCGTTTCCTTTGCCACAATGGTGAAATCAATACCGTTCGTGGTAACCGTGGCTGGATGAAGGCCCGTGAAAGTGTGCTCTCCTCTCCTGCTCTAGGCGACATCCGCGAGATACGTCCTATCCTTCAGGAAGAGATGAGTGACTCTGCCAGCCTTGACAACGTGTTCGAGTTCTTTGTAATGAGCGGACTTTCATTACCACAGGCAATGGCAATTCTTGTTCCTGAATCGTTTAACGACAAGAACCCTATTTCTGAGGATCTGAAGGCATTCTATGAATACTATTCTATCTTGATGGAACCATGGGACGGACCTGCTGCACTGATGTTTAGTGATGGCCGTTTTGCCGGTGGTATGCTTGATCGTAATGGTCTTCGTCCTTCACGCTATACCATTACCCGCAACGGCATGATGGTTGTTGCCAGTGAAGTTGGTGTGATGGATTTTGAACCAAGCCAGGTAGTTAGCAAGGGTCGTTTGCAGCCAGGTAAGATTCTGTTGATTGATACCCTTGAAGGCAAGATTTACTATGATGGTGAAATCAAGGAAAAGCTTGCTCACGAGCATCCTTATCGCCAGTGGTTGTCAACTAACCGTATCCAGCTTGAGAAACTGAAGAGTGGTCGTAAGGTTAGCAATGCAGTAGAAAACTACGAGCGTAAGTTGCTGAACTTTGGATTTGCCCAGGAAGATATTGACCGTACCGTTATACCAATGTGTACTCAGGCATCAGAACCTGTTGCTGCTATGGGTAACGATACTCCATTGGCAATTATTTCTGATCGTCCTCAGATTTTCTTCAACTATTTCCGTCAGCAGTTTGCACAGGTTACCAACCCTGCTATCGACCCAATTCGTGAAGAGCTGGTAATGTCCTTGACTGAATATATTGGTGCTGTAGGTACCAACATTCTTACTCCAGATGAGAGCAATTGTAAGATGGTTCGTTTGCCACAGCCAGTGCTTACCAATACTCAGCTGGACATCCTCTGCAACATCCGTTACAAGGGTTTCAAGACCGAGAAGCTTCCTATGCTGTTTGAGATTAGCAAGGGCGAAAGTGGCTTGCGACAGGCATTGGATGAACTTTGCAAGAAGGCAGAAGAAAGCGTTAACGATGGTGTTAACTACATCATTCTTAGCGATAGAGATATTGACGAGAAGCATGCTGCCATTCCTTCATTGCTGGCAGTAAGTGCTGTTCACCATTATCTGATTAGTGTGGGTAAGCGTGTTCAGACTGCCTTGATTGTTGAAAGTGGTGAAATCCGCGAGGTAATGCATGCTGCCCTGTTGCTGGGCTATGGTGCAAGTGCCATCTGTCCTTACATGACATTTGCCGTTCTTGATAACCTGGTTAATGAGCATAAGATTCAGGAAGAATACGGTACTGCCGAGAAGAACTATATCACTGCCGTTGACAAGGGCTTGAAGAAGATTATGTCGAAGATGGGTATTTCTACCATCCGTTCATACCGTGGTGCAAAGATCTTCGAGAGTATTGGCTTGAGCGAAGGCTTGCTGAAGAAATATTTTGGAACTGAAGTATCTACCATTGGTGGTATTGGCTTGCGTGACATTGCTCGTGATGCAATCCGCTTGCACGATGAAGCATTCAAGCCAAAGGAGATTAACGAGTTCCTTCCAAATACAGGTTTGTTCAACTATCGTAAGGATGGTATTGCACATGCCTGGAATCCAGAAACCATTGCCAATCTGCAGATTGCAACACGCATTGGTTCTTACAAGAAGTTCAAGGAATGGGCTAAGATGGTTGACGAGAAGGAGAAGCCAATCTTTATCCGCGACTTCTTTGGATTTAAGAAAGCAGCAACTCCTACTCCATTGGATGAAGTAGAATCTGTAGAGAGCATTGTTCGTCATTTCGTTACTGGTGCAATGTCGTTCGGTGCGCTTTCAATCGAGGCACACGAAGCGTTGGCATTGGCCATGAACCGCCTGGGTGCACGTAGTAATACTGGTGAAGGTGGTGAGGATAACGAGCGTTATCACAAGAGTGTGGATGGCGTTAGCCTGTCAAGTAAGACAAAGCAGATTGCATCTGGTCGATTTGGTGTTACTGCCGAGTACTTGGTAAATGCCGAAGAAATTCAGATTAAGGTTGCTCAGGGTGCAAAACCTGGTGAAGGTGGTCAGTTGCCTGGTTTCAAAGTAAATAAGATCATTGCCAAGACCCGTAATGCAATTCCTGGAATTTCACTGATTTCTCCTCCACCTCATCACGATATCTATTCTATTGAGGATTTGGCACAGTTGATTTTCGACTTGAAGAATATTAATCCTACTGCTGCTGTTAGCGTGAAGCTGGTTGCCGAAAGTGGTGTTGGTACAATTGCTGCCGGTGTTGCAAAGGCAAAAGCCGACTTGATCGTAATCTCTGGTGCTGAAGGTGGTACAGGTGCTTCTCCTGCCTCTTCAATGCGATTTGCAGGTATCAGTCCTGAAATTGGCTTGGCAGAGACTCAGCAGACTTTGGTACTGAATGGCTTGCGTAATCAGGTTCGTTTGCAGACTGATGGTCAGCTGAAGACCGCACGCGACGTTATCATGATGGCAATGCTGGGTGCAGATGAGTTCTCATTTGGTACTTTGCCTTTGATTGTACTGGGTTGTGTAATGATGCGTAAGTGTAATACCAATACCTGCCCTGTAGGTGTTGCTACCCAAAACCCAGACTTGCGTGCACGTTTCATGGGTAAGTCAGACTATGTAGTGAACTTCTTTACCTTCCTTGCTCAGGAGGTTCGTGAATACCTCAGCGAGATGGGTGTAAAGAAACTGAAGGATATCATTGGACGCACAGATCTTATCGAGGTGAAGCCAATGGATAGCAACAGTAAGCAGGCTACAATGGATTTCAGTCGCTTGTTGGCTCAGGTTCCTACAGACAAGGCATTGTACTGGGACCGTGGTGAATATACCAAGGTTGAGGATGTTAAGGACTTCCAGATTATTGATGCTTGCAAGAAGGCTATTGAAAACAAGGAAGAGATTAACCTTGACTATACCATCAAGAATACCGACCGTGCTGCTTGTACCATGCTTTCTGGTGTTATTGCCAAGGAATATGGTGAAGAAGGATTGCCTGATTCAACTATTAACATCAAGTTCAAGGGTTCTGCTGGTCAGTCATTCGGTGCATTTGCCGTGAAGGGATTGAACATCAAACTTGAAGGTGAAGCAAACGACTACTTCGGTAAGGGTTTGAGTGGTGGTAGAATTGCCATCCTGCCTCCTGCACGTTCAAGTGCCGACTTTGTTGCTGCCGACAACATCATTGCTGGTAATACTGGTTTGTATGGTGCAACTACTGGTGAACTTTATGTTAACGGTCGTGTTGGTGAGCGTTTTGGTGTGCGTAACTCTGGTGCAGTTGCCGTTATCGAAGGTGCTGGTGACCACTGCTGTGAATACATGACTGGTGGTCGTGTGGTAGTATTGGGTGAAACCGGACGAAACTTCGCCGCTGGTATGAGTGGTGGTGTGGCCTATGTTTGGGATAAGAACCATAACTTCGACTACTTCTGTAATATGGATATGGTTGAAATCAACCTGGTAGAAGAGGCAACCTACCGTAAGGAGTTGCACGAACTGATTCGTCAGCACTACCTATACCCTGGTTCTGCCCTTGCACGTACAATGCTTGATGACTGGAACCGCTATGTAGAAGAATTCATCCAGGTAGTTCCTATTGAGTACAAGCGCGTATTACAGGAAGAGAAGATGGCTAAGTTGCAGCAGAAGATTGCAGACATGCAACGTGATTACTAATTTTGAATAAAACAATACAACAATATGGGAAATCCAAAAGCATTTCTAACAATTCCCCGCAAGGAAGCGGGATATCGCCCTGTTCATGATCGTATTGCCGATTTTGGCGAAGTAGAACAGACATTGAATACTAAAGACCGCCAGGAACAGGCATCACGTTGTATGGATTGTGGTGTGCCATTCTGCCATTGGGCTTGTCCGCTGGGTAACAAGGATCCAGAGTGGAACGATGCTCTTTATCGTGGTGAATGGGAACGTGCCTACAAGATTTTGAAGAAGACAAACGACTTTCCTGAGTTTACAGGTCGTATCTGCCCTGCCCTTTGCGAAAAGTCATGTGTACTATATCTAACTACCGGTGAGGCTGTTACTAACCGTGAAAACGAAGCTGCCATTGCAGAGCGTGCTTATCTTGAAGGATATGTAACGATTGAGAATCCAGAACGTAACGGTAAGAAGGTTGCCGTAATTGGTGCTGGTCCTGCAGGTTTGGCAACTGCCAACCAGCTGAACTACAAGGGCTACGAGGTTACCGTATTCGACAAGAACGAAGCTGCCGGTGGTTTGTTGCGCTATGGTATTCCTAACTTTAAGCTGAACAAGGCTATCATTGACCGTCGTATTAAGGTTATGGAAGCAGAAGGCGTAAAGTTTGAATATAATAAGACTATCGACTTGGCAAAGGTTACCGAGGAACTTCCTGGATTTGATGCTTACGTTGTATCTACTGGTACTCCAGAGGCACGTGACCTGAAGGCTCCTGGTCGTGAACTGAAAGGTATCCACCTGGCACTTGAATTGCTGAGTCAGCAGAACCGTGTGTTGGCAGGTATGGAGTTCAAGGATAAGGACCGTGTAACTGCAAAGGGTAAGAAAGTATTGGTAATTGGTGGTGGTGATACTGGTTCAGACTGTATTGGTACCAGCCATCGTCAGGGTGCTGTGAGCGTAACCCAGATTGAGATTATGCCAAAGCCACCTGTAGGACACAATGATGCTACCCCATGGCCAAACTGGCCAGTTATCCTGAAGACTACTTCAAGTCATGAGGAAGGCTGTGACCGCCGTTGGCTATTAAATACAAACCGTTTCATTGATGATGGCAAGGGTCATGTAAAGGCTGTAGAAGTAGAAGGCGTTATCTGGGAACCAAATCCAGAAGGTGGCCGTCCTATCATGAAGCTGGATGGAAAGAAGGAAATCATCGAAGCAGACATCGTATTCCTTGCAATGGGCTTTATCAAGCCACAGCAGCCAGCATTCCCTGAGAATGTGTTCGTTGCAGGTGATGCTGCATCAGGTGCCAGCCTTGTAGTACGTGCCATTGCATCTGGTAGAAAGACTGCCGAGGCAGTTGACGCCTATCTCAAGAAATAAGAAATACAATACAACAAACAAATACAACTAAACATTATGTGTGGAATAGTAGGAATTTTTAATATAAAGCAGCAAACTCCAGAGTTGCGCAAGAAGGCGCTGAAAATGTCGCAGAAACTGCGTCACAGAGGTCCAGATTGGAGCGGTATTTATTGTGGTAAATCTGCTACACTGGCACACGAGCGTCTTTCAATCGTCGACCCATTGTCTGGTGGTCAGCCACTTATCTCGCCAGATGGCAAGCACATCCTGGCAGTAAATGGTGAAATCTACAATCATCAGGCAATCCGTGAGGAATACAAGGATAAGTATGCTTTCAAGACTGGTTCTGACTGCGAGGTAATTCTTGCATTGTATCAGGAAAAGGGAATTGATTTCCTTGAGGACTTGAATGGTATCTTTGCCTTTGCCCTGTATGATGAGGAGAAGGATGAATATCTGATTGCGCGTGATCCTATTGGTGTAATTCCTCTTTATATTGGACGTGATGCTGAAGGCAAGATGTATGTTGCCAGCGAGCTGAAGGCCTTGGAAGGATTCTGCGATGAGTATGAGCCATTCCTGCCAGGCCACTACTATTACAGCAAGGATGGTGAATTGAAGCGCTACTATACCCGAGACTGGTTTGAGTATGATGCAGTGAAGGACAATGCTGCTTCTGTAACCGACCTGAAGATGGGTTTGGAAGATGCCGTTAAGCGCCAGCTGATGAGTGACGTGCCTTATGGCGTGCTTTTGTCTGGTGGTTTGGATAGTTCCATCACCTCGGCAGTAGCCATGAAGTTTGCTCACAAGCGCATCGAGGAAAACATGCAGAGTGGAGCATGGTGGCCTCGTCTGCACTCTTTCGCTGTAGGTTTGAAGGGTGCACCTGATTTGGCCAAGGCAAAGGAAGTTGCTGATTATATCGGAACCGTTCACCATGAAGTAAACTACACTATCCAGGAAGGCTTGGATGCTATTCGTGACGTAATTTACTTTATTGAAACTTACGATGTTACTACTGTTCGTGCATCTACTCCAATGTATTTGCTGGCACGTGTCATCAAGAGTAAGGGTATCAAGATGGTACTGAGTGGTGAAGGTGCTGATGAGGTATTTGGTGGTTATCTTTACTTCCACAAGGCACCAAGTGCAGAAGAGTTCCACAAGGAAACTGTACGTAAGCTTGGTAAACTGTATCAGTACGACTGTCTGCGTGCCAACAAGAGCTTGAGTGCATGGGGAGTTGAAGGTCGTGTGCCTTTCCTTGACAAGGAATTCCTTGACATTGCCATGCGCCTGAATCCAAACGCAAAGATGTGTCCTGGTTCTACCATGGAAAAGAAGATTGTTCGCGAGGCATTCCAGGATATGTTGCCACAAAGTGTAGCATGGCGTCAGAAGGAACAGTTCAGTGATGGTGTGGGCTACAGCTGGATTGATACACTGAAACAGATTACCAGCGATGCTGTTACCGATGAGATGATGGAACATGCTGCAGAACGCTTTCCTATCAACACACCATTGAACAAGGAAGAGTATTATTACCGTAGTATCTTCGAAGAACACTTCCCAAGCGACAGTGCTGCAAAGAGTGTTCCACACGAAGCCAGTGTGGCTTGTTCTACCGCCATTGCACTTGAATGGGATGCTGCATGGAAGGAAATGAATGACCCTTCAGGACGTGCTGTAAAAGGCGTTCATGAGCAGGCATATTAAAGTACAAGTTTCTATAATAAAACATAAAAAGCAGATACATAACACAAAATGTATCTGTTTTTTTTCTATCTTTGCAACCGCTTTATCAAAATAAGTAAGATGAAAAGAACCAAATTATATACTCTATTGTGCCTTCTGTGCTTCTCTTCAATGAGTTTTGCGCAGGATGTGAAGCCTGCAAAGCCAAAGGCAAGTAGAGGTCTTACAGTGGTAGAGCAACTTCAAACAAACGAGTGGAAACCTAATTCAAGCAGTCTTCCAGCATCTGAGGATACTTTTTTTGACAGCAATCGTGAATCAAATACCAGCCTTGAGCGTAGTATCATAGATTATGCCAAGCGTTATATGGGCTGTCGTTATCGTCATGGTGCAAAGGGTCCTAATCAGTTCGACTGCTCTGGTTTTACCAGCTATGTATTTTCACACTTTGGCTATAAGCTGAGTCCTTCATCAAGCACCCAGTACACTCAGGGCAGTCCTATTTCGCTTTCACAGGTTCGACCTGGCGATTTGCTATTCTTTGGAGGTCGTGCAGGTGGTCGCAGTCGTGTAGGTCATGTAGCATTGGTAATTGACTACAATCAAGAAACAAAGACCGTTCGTTTCATTCATGCCAGTGTTTCTCAGGGCATCCGTATTGATCAGTATCCTGATGGTGGTTACTACAGCAAGCGCTATATTGGTGCTCGCAGGGTACTCTAAACGTTATAATGTTATATTGTTATAAAATTATATTGTATATTTCTTCTTCACCCTTTCAGAACTGCCATGGCAGAGAAAATGATTTTCCTGGTATAGTAAAATGTTTTTCCTAGTTAGGAAAATGAAATCAGCATTTTTGAAGTGCATGGTAGTTATTGTATCTTCGGCGTAGGCAGATGAAAATATAACAAAATAACAATATAACATTAAGACTTTTTTTTGTTATATTTCTATGATGGCTTTAAGGACTTTCTATATATATATTTAAAAAAATTTCTAATCGTTATAATGTTATGTTATTTTCTTTAACTATCATTGTGACGACAAAATGCCATACAAATGTAACTAATTGAAAAGCACACTAATAGATTCTCTGGCATCTATCACAGGTGTGCATCAATCCAACACAAAGACGAAGTTTTGCCCTAAGTTTTACCCCTTTTGCAGGAATTTGCACAGCATTTTTGGGCAGAAAACGACGACTTAATTAGCTTTATTCTGCAATTAGACCATCGGCAGGTGGCACTTTCCATACTTAGTTTACTAACTATTTTAACCCTTGAAGTAAGTGTAGGCACAAGTCCTGCTTTTTAGACAAACTACAGATTACCAACAAATTAAGACATTTTTCGTAGGTATTCCTAACTACAATGTCTTTTCTGCATAGTAAAAATCAGAAGTAAAAAACTGGCAGAAAGCATGGTTAATCGGTTGAAAAACATATCTGATCATACACAAATAGGTAAGGAACCGGGTATGAAAGGTAAAAAATGGCACTGCATTAAAAACAGCACCTCCCAAACTTCAACAGCCAGGGAGGTGTAGACTAACCAACATAAATTATTTTGTTTTAATATGAGGAATTTCTGTTTTTAGTTTCCTTTTTCAATCTCAAATATATATATAGTTTTGTGTCATTATGTGCTTTTAAAAAACTTCCCCTTGTCTTCACAGATTAAGAGGAAGATAGATGATTCAAACATAAACCACCAAAAACCTAATTACCCTATGTATTAAGTTTAAGATATAATCACATTTACTGTATAATACCCAAACATCATACAAAAATAAACAATATCAAAAAAAACCTTTGCCCATAAACCTTCGCCAAGGCCAGGGACAAAGGAACAAATCAATAGTAAATTCAATATTTATAAGGAAAAAATATCCATACTTATTTAGACTGCAAAAACCAGCACTAAACAAGTATGGATTAAGAAAAGGCATTTATAACGAAAAGCTTTTACTTATTGTAAAAAACACCATTACTTTTGCCCGGTTAACAAATACGATTTAGTAGCTGATATAATTGCATTTCTTTTGTCATTGGATGTAAAAAAGCCTTCGCTTAGACTTTCGTGTCCGATAACAAGTGCAAAATTACAAAAAATAATGCTATTCAAAAATATTCAGATACTTTTTTTATGGGTTTGACGTAATTGTACGTTTATTCGGCAAAATAGTATCAGCACAAATGCAGATTCTTGACAGTTTTTACCTACTTTGCAAACTTCTTAACTGCATCGGAAATAATATTCAGGGTGCTTTCATCGGCAGCAAACACACTGTTCAAACCTTGTGCCTCCTGAGATGGGTCGCCAGTATAATCCTCGCCTGGGCGCCAGAATGGGAATTCGGTATGATTCTTTGGCTGTGCAAAACCGCCCCATGCCCAGAAATTACATCCTGCAAAAGGACCACCGCTCTGACTGTCTTCAACAATCAGGTTAAACACATATTTATAGAACTCGTCACGTGCCTGGGTAGGACTGCCAGGAGTAATTGACATTTCATCACGAGGATAGCCAAATTCCTCCAATACCACTGGCTTTTTCAAGGCACGACCCATAGAGGTGTGCTGGCCAATGTATGCCTTGGCATTGTCGCAGCTGCGAGGAACACACTCCATCAGGCTATCTGGTTTTGTCCAACTCCAGTTGTATGGCCACAAATGGCAAGTAATGTAATCCACATTGGCATCGGCATGGATGTTGGCACACAAGGTGCTATCCATTTCGCATCCCCAGATACCTTCGCTACCAATAGACACCATGTGGTTCTTGTCGATACTCTTAATCTGAGCAGCAACCTTTGCAATCCACTTGGCAAATGGTTCCTTGCATTCGTCGGCAAAGGCACGAGGCTCGTTACCTACCTGCCATGCCATGATTGCAGGATCTTCGGTATATTTCTTATTGGTATAGCGGTTGGTACGGTTTAGGATAAAGTCAACATGCTTTGCAAACAATGCTTGTGCCGAATCATTACGTAGGAATTCCTTTACATAAGGCTGGAAATTACTCCATCCATCGGTAAGTAGCACAGGAGCCTTTCCGGCACCAGCCCACTGCAGGTAGATTGAGTATCCACCACTCCATTCCCAACTATTATTCAGGTAAAGTACTGCAACCATGTCGCGCTTACCCAATTCTGCCAGGAAGAAATCCAATCCGTCTAGAATAGTATCATTATACTCGGTAGGTGTACGTTGCAAGGCAGGCTGTACACGAGCAGGTTCATTGTCTTCTCCCTGTGCACCCACCAATACACGCAGGTTGTTAATGCCAATGCTCTTTAGATGATCCAGTTCCTTGCAAAGACGCTCGCGGTTTCCACCCTGCCCCTCAGAACCCAGGATTGCACCATACCAGAAGTTGGTACCTACATAATAATACGAAGAATCGCCACGCATGAACTGTCCGTTTTCTACGCGTACAAAGGGATTACTTTCCTTACTCTCTGATTTTTTTGCTGATGTGGCACACGATGCCAACAAGATAGCAAAGCACGCCAGTGCTGAAATTAAGTGCTTCATTTTTAATTTATTTAGATGATTACTTTTTTCTTATAGTATTGTTCACGGAACTCCTTTGGAGAACACTGCTTGTACTTCTTGAAGATGCGGTTGAAGTTTGAAAGATTATTGAAACCACAACCATAGCATATCTCTGCTACACTTTGGGTGGTATCTACCAGCATGCGGGTAGCGTGACCTAAGCGAATGTCGATAATATAATCCGAGAAGTTTTTTCCTGTGCGTAACTTGAAGAAACGGCTGAATGCTGTTGGCGACATCTGTACCAATGCAGCCAAATCCGACAGGCGTATCTCCTTTCGGAAGTTATCGTTAACATATTGCTGCACCTTCAGGATACGACGGCTGTCGCTCTGCACCGTTACTTTTGCAAACGAGGTACTTGAAAGCGTATGTGCATCTTCGCACAGCGAAAGTTCATAAAGTATGGTGAGGAATGTTATTACCGACTGGAAGCCATTTTCTTCATTTGCCAGTGTATCAAGCTTGTTATACACCTTCATAATGGCCGACATAGGAAAGGCCAATCCTTTTCGGGCTTGCTCTACCATGCGACGTATAGAATCAAACTGTGCTCTGCTAAAGAAAGTACCATCATTGAAATCCCACTTGAACTGAATGGTAATCTCACGAATCTCATCTGATTCGCAGGTATTCTGCTCCCAGACATGCTCAAGTTCTTCTCCTGTAATCAACACAAGGTCATAATCGCCTATTACCTCTGAATTGTCGCCAACAGTACGCTTTACACCTGCTGCATTCTGCGTAAAGTTCAGTTCAAACTCTTTATGGTTATGAATAGGATAGGTAAACCGCTTCTTCTTTCTGTCGGCAATATAAAAGCAATCTCTTTCCGACAAAGGTGTTACCTCGTGAATAATTGGACCATTCTGTGTTTTTTCCATGGATAAAGACTTCAAGATAAGTTCATACCGCATGCAAATATAATACTTTTTTAGCAATCCCTGTTTTGTATGAATAAAAAAAAGAGGCAGGAATTTCGCTCCTGCCTCTATAATATATTATGTAAGAGATTACTTGCGATATGACTCAATCTGAGCTACATCCATACGAGCAATGAAGTTATGGTGCTTTTCAACTTCGCTTTCTGCCAAGTTTACATATACATTCAAGCTCTTGCCAAACAACTCAGGTGCCTTGGTTGCGTTCTGCAACAACAAGTGACACATGATGGTGTTAGCAGCTTCTTCGTAGAGGTGACGAGCGCAGATATCCAGCAACTCCTGGTTTTCTGCTGCCTTTACCAATTCGATATCAGCATTCAGCTTTGCAGCCATAGCCTTGATGCGATCCATATAACCCTGATACTCTGGTGCTGCCTCGAACTGCTCGAACTCGCTAATTACCTGGCTATACAAACCGGTAGTTACATAGCGGATAGCAGCTACAACCTGCAACTGGGTAGTACCCTCGTAGATAGAAGTGATACGAGCATCACGATAGATACGCTGACAAGCGTACTCCAACATGAAACCAGAACCACCGTGAACCTGAATACAGTCGTAACCGTTCTGGTTAGCATACTCTGAGTTCATACCCTTTGCCAGTGGAGTGAAGGCGTCAGCCAACTTAGCATACTTCTTCTGCTCTGCGCGCTCTTCTGGAGTAAGCTTACGCTCACGTGCGATATCATCCAATGCCTTGTAAACATCAACGTAGCGAGCTGTCTGGTACAACAATGCACGACCAGCATCCAACTTAGCCTTGATGTTAGAAATCATCTCGAATACAGCAGGGAATGTAACGATTGCCTTGCCAAACTGCTTACGGTCGTTGGCATAAGCTACTGCCTCGTTGTAAGCTGCCTGAGACAAACCAACGCTCTGAGCAGCGATACCCAAACGAGCACCGTTCATCAAAGCCATTACATATTTAATAAGACCCAACTTGGTGCTACCACAAAGTTCTGCCTTTGCATTCTTGTAAACCAATTCACAGGTAGGAGAACCATGGATACCCAACTTGTTCTCAATACGACGAACATCAACGCCACCATCGCGCTTGTCGTAGATGAACATTGACAAACCACGACCATCACGGGTACCTGCCTCTGAACGAGCCAATACCAAGTGAACATCAGAGTCACCATTGGTGATGAAACGCTTTGAACCGTTCAATCTCCAGCAGTTGTTCTCCTCGTCGAAGGTAGCCTTCAGCATAACGCTCTGCAAGTCTGAACCTGCATCTGGTTCTGTCAAGTCCATTGACATTGTTTCACCTGCACAGATACGTGGGATGAAACGAGCGTGCTGATCTTCGTTACCGAACTCATACAAAGTCTCGATACAATCCTGCAAAGACCAGATGTTCTCGAAACCAGCATCACCGGTAGAAACGATTTCGTTTGCAGCAGTATAGACAGTGATAGGCAAATTCAAGCCATTGTACTTACGAGGCATGGTCATACCGTTCATGCCAGCCTTAACCATTGCTTCCATATTTTCATATGTCTTGCTAGCATAGCGTACACGGCCATTCTCGCAGTGAGGACCTTCTGCATCTACAGCCTCAGCGTTTGGAGCAATTACATTAGCGGTAATATCGCCAACAATGTCCAAAACCTGCTTGTAGTTCTCCTGGGCATCAGCAAAATCCTGAGGTGCCTCGGCATACTCGTCCTTGTCTCTATAATTGCGCTCTTTCAGTTCAACGATGCGCTCCATCAAAGGATTTTCCAGCTCGAACTTTATTTCTGGAACATCACTATAAAAATTTGCCATATCTTACTTACTGTTCTGCTTGTAATACTTAATCAACTTTGGAACAACCTCTTCAACAGTACCGTTGATAACATAGTCGGCGATAGTGTTGATAGGAGCATTCTCGTCATTGTTGATAGAAATAATGATACCACTCTCCTTCATACCAGCTACGTGCTGAATAGCACCACTGATACCGCAAGCGATGTAAACCTTTGGACGAACGGTTACACCTGTCTGACCAATCTGCAAGTCGTGATCGCAGAAACCTGCGTCAACAGCTGCACGGCTGGCACCTACCTCTGCGTGGATAACCTTTGCCAACTCGAACAACATGTCGAAACCTTCCTTTGAGCCCATACCATAACCACCAGCAACGATGATTGGAGCACCCTTCAGGTTATTCTTGGCAGCCTCTACGTGGCGGTCCAAAACCTTAGTTACATATTCTGCTTCTGGAACATACTTTGCTACGTCCTCGATGATAACCTCACCCTTGTAGTTAGGATCCAGAACCTCTGCCTTCATTACACCGCTACGAACGGTTGCCATCTGAGGACGGTTTTCTGGGTTAACGATGGTAGCAACGATGTTACCACCAAATGCAGGACGAATCTGATACAACAGATTATCATAGTGCTTGCCTAATTTCTTGTCATCGTGAGGACCGATTTCAAGAGAAGTACAGTCGGCAGTCAAACCAGACTTCAATGCTGAAGAAACGCGAGGACCCAAGTCACGGCCTACAACGTCAGCACCCATCAAGCAGATCTGTGGTTCTTCCTGCTTGAACAGGTTTACCAAAACTGCGGTATGTGGCTTTGATGTATAAGGAGCCAAGCCTTCTGCATCAAAAATGTGCAACTTATCAACACCGTAAGGAAGAATCTGAGATTCTACATTGCCAGTGATCTGGTAGCCTGCTGCTACAGCCTCCAACTGGACACCCAGCGTATTAGCCAACTTGCGACCCTTGGTCAGCAACTCCTGGCTTACTTCGGCAACCTTAGTGCCTTCGATTTCGCAATATACAAATACGTTATTTGCCATGATGATTATCCAATTGTGTGGTTAGCCAAAAGTTCCTGAATCAAACCGTTGATGTCTTCATCAGAACCTGTCAATACTTTACTCTCCTTTGCCTTGAACACGATGTTCTCAACATTCTTAACCTTGGTAGGAGAACCTGCCAGACCACACTGATTCAAATCAGCATTTACATCTGCACAAGTCAGCTGACCCAATACCAAGTAAGGCTTCTTCTCATACTGATCTGCGTATGGCAACTCAGCGAAGGTAGTACCAGGAACCAACTCCATAGGAGCCAAAGCACGCTTGTACTTCATCACCAACTTTGCATTACGAGGACGGCATGGAGCAGCACTACCGTTAACAGTCAGAACTACAGGAAGAGCAGTTTCTACTGTCTCAACACCACCATCGATGTGACGCTTAACTGTAATCTTGCCATCCTTGCAGCTCAGGATTTCCTCGGTATAGGTAATCTGGTTCAAGCCCAGCTTCTCTGCTACCTGAGGACCTACCTGTGCGGTATCACCATCGATAGCCTGACGACCACCAATAATCAAATCTACGTCTGGACAAACATGCTTGATAGCAGTTGACAGTGCATAGCTGGTAGCCAATGTATCTGCACCTGCAAAGGCGCGATCGGTCAACAAATAACCGCCATCTGCACCACGGAACATAGCCTCACGGATTACCTCTGCAGCACGACCAGGACCCATGGTCACGATGGTTACTGTTGAACCAGGATTTTCATCTTTTAAACGGAGAGCCTGCTCTAAAGCATTCAGGTCTTCAGGGTTGAAGATAGCAGGCAACGCAGCGCGGTTGACGGTACCCTCTGGGGTCATTGCGTCAGGACCAACGTTTCGCGTGTCGGGTACTTGCTTGGCAAGTACTACAATTTTCAAACTCATAGTTAATTTATTGTGTTTTTAATATGTTTTACCACATCACTCGTTGCTATTTGGCACAAGAGTCCAAATTGCGCCGCAAAATTAAATAAATTACATTGTAGTACAAAACAATTTGACTTAAAAATGCACAAATGTGGCATTTTCGCGCAAACTTTAAGGCAATTACACCTAATTCACATGTATGCGCGCGTAGAAAACAGCAAAAAACAGTTTGTCATGTGCAAAGAATGGAGTAATTTTGCGGACACAAAAAAGAAAGAAATGACAGAAAATCCAAAGCATATACAGATAGCCGACTACAACTATCCCCTGCCCGATGAAAGGATTGCCAAGTTTCCCTTGTCACAGCGTGACCACTCGAAACTTCTGGTGTACAACAAGGGTGTAGTGAGCGAGGACACTTTTACAGCATTGCCCTCTTACCTGCCAGCAGGTGCACTGATGGTATTTAACAACACCAAGGTGATTCAGGCACGTTTACATTTTCACAAGGAAACCGGAGCACTCATTGAGGTGTTTTGCCTTGAGCCCGCTGCCCCAACCGACTATGCCCTGATGTTTCAGCAAAAGGGTGCATGTAGCTGGTTCAGCCTTGTAGGTAACTTAAAGAAATGGAAAGAGGGAGCCTTACATCGCAGCATCTGTATGCCTTGTGGCAACACGCTGGTTCTTAGTGTACTGCGTGGCGAAAATATGGGCACTAGCTTCAAGATGGATTTCACCTGGCAGTGGCAAGAAAGCAACTGCACAGCAGAACTTCCAACCTGGGCAGAAGTACTGGATGCCGTAGGAGAACTACCTATCCCACCCTACCTGAATCGAGAAACCCAGGAGAGCGACAAGAAGACATACCAAACCGTTTATTCAAAGATAAAAGGTTCTGTGGCCGCTCCTACTGCAGGATTACATTTCACTGAGAACGTGCTGGCAGATTTAGACAAGCATGGCATTGATCGTGAAGAGCTTACCCTACACGTGGGGGCCGGCACCTTCAAGCCCGTGAAGAGCAAGGAAATTGAAGGGCACGAAATGCACACCGAGCACATTGCCGTTCACCGTCGCACCATTGAAAAACTGATTGCACATGGAGGATGGGCCATTGCCGTAGGCACCACAAGCGTACGCACCCTTGAAAGCCTATACTACATGGGTGTCATAGCCAATCAGGACCCTGATGCTACCGAGGAAGAACTGCACGTTCCGCAGTGGATGCCGTATGAAGGGACAACAGACAACGGACAACAGACAACGGACAAGCTGACTAATTTAGATGCATTGCAGGCATTACTTATGTACATGGATCGTCATAACTTAGAGGTTCTGCACAGCAGCACTCAGATCATCATTGCTCCTGGATACAACTATCACATTGTAAAAATGATGGTAACAAACTTTCACCAGCCACAAAGCACATTGCTGCTTTTGGTTTCGGCATTTGTAAACGGTGATTGGCGCACAATTTACGACTATGCCCTGGCACACGATTTCAGATTTCTGAGCTATGGCGACTCATCGCTGCTAATTCCTTGACATTTGGGAAAATTGTAGTATCTTTGCACGAAAATAATAAAAAAAACAAAAGAATATGGCAACTAAACCAAGCATACCTAAAGGTACACGCGATTTCTCTCCTGTAGAAATGGCGAAACGCAACTATATCTTCAACACCATTCGTGAGGTGTTTTATCAGTTTGGATTCCAGCAGATTGAAACTCCTAGCATGGAGAACCTTTCTACCCTGATGGGCAAGTATGGTGACGAAGGCGACAAGCTGTTGTTCAAGATTCAGAACAGTGGCGACTATTTCAAGGGACTTACCGACGAAGAACTTCTTTCACGCAATGCTGCCAAGCTGGCAAGCAAATTCTGCGAGAAGGGTCTTCGTTACGACCTTACCGTTCCTTTTGCACGCTACGTAGTGATGCATCGCGAAGAAATAGCCTTCCCATTCAAGCGTTTCCAGATTCAACCAGTATGGCGTGCCGACCGCCCTCAAAAGGGTCGTTACCGTGAATTCTACCAGTGCGATGCCGATGTTGTTGGTTCTGACTCTTTATTGAATGAGGTAGAGTTGATTCAGATGATTGATGCCGTATTCCAGAAATTTGGCGTGCGTGTAAGCATCAAGATGAACAACCGCAAGATCCTGAGCGGATTGGCAGAAATGATTGGTGAAGCCGACAAGATCGTTGACATTACCGTTGCCATCGACAAACTGGACAAGATTGGCCTTGACAATGTCAATGCTGAACTAGCAGAAAAGGGCATCCCTCAGGAAGCAATCGAGAAACTACAGCCTGTTATCATGCTGCAGGGCACCAATACCGAGAAACTGGCTACCCTGAAATCTGTCTTGGCAAACACCGAAACAGGCTTGAAGGGCATCGAGGAAAGTGAATACATCCTGAACACCCTTGAAACACTTGGTGGCACAAAGAGCAACCTGGAACTTGACCTTACCCTGGCACGTGGTTTGAACTACTACACTGGTGCCATCTTCGAGGTAAAGGCACTGGATGTAGAGATTGGCAGCATCAGCGGTGGTGGTCGTTACGACAACCTTACCGGTGTATTTGGCATGCCAGGCGTAAGTGGCGTAGGTATTAGCTTTGGTGCCGACCGCATCTACGACGTATTGAACCAGTTAGATCTTTATCCTAAAGAAGCGGTAAACAGCACAAAACTCTTATTTGTGAACTTTGGACAAGCCGAAGCCACCTATAGCATGAAGATACTGATGCAGGCACGTGCTGCAGGCATCAATGCCGAAATCTTCCCCGACAGCACCAAGATGAAGAAGCAGATGGCATACGCCAACGCAAAGGCTGTTCCATTCGTTGCCATCGTGGGAGAAAGCGAAATAAACGAGGGAAAAGTTACCTTGAAGAACATGACTACCGGTGAGCAGAGCCTTGTTACCCCAGAAGAACTGATTGCTGCCGTAAAATGATAGCCACACAGAAAGATAACGCCGAGGAGATGTTTCCGGTAGTGGATGAAAACGGAACTATCATCAGTGCTGCCACACGCGGAGAATGCCATAACGGCAGCAAGTTGCTGCACCCTGTGGTGCATCTGCACGTGTTCAACTCGAAAGGTGAAATCTACCTACAGAAACGTCCTGCATGGAAAGACATACAACCTGGAAAATGGGACACAGCCGTAGGCGGACATGTGGATTTAGGTGAAAGCGTGGAAATGGCACTGAAACGTGAGGTAGAAGAAGAGTTAGGTATCACCGACTACGTTCCTGAGCGACTGATGCACTACGTCTTTGAATCAGCACGAGAGAAGGAACTGGTATTTGTACACCGCACCACCTATGATGGCCCTATCGCCCCTAGCGCCGAAACCGATGGCGGCCGTTTCTGGACAATGGAAGAAATAAACGAAAGTATCGGTAAAGGCATACTTACACCTAATTTTGAGAGCGAATTTAAAAGACTACAGTCAACAGACAACAATAAGAATCCATGAAAATCGGAGATAAAGTAAGATTCGTCAGTGAAGTTGGAGGCGGCATCATCAGCGGTTTCCAAGGAAAGAATAACGAAGTTGTACTGGTACAAGATGAAGACGGTTTCGATATTCCCATGGCACGAAAGGAAGTGGTGGTAATCGATACCGATGATTATAACATTGCCAAGGTAGACACTATGGGACGCAAGCAGCAAAATACGCCAAAGGCTCCCATACAAGAGGAAGAAGAGCCAGACATTGCCGACCTTCCCATTACCTTCAAGGCAAAGCCTACCGAGCGCAGAAATGGCGACAAGTTGAATGTGTTCCTAGGATTTGTTCCACAGAACATCAAGGAAATCAGCAACACCTTGTTCGATGCCTACCTCATCAACGATAGCAACTATTACCTTAGTTACACCTATATGTGTGCCGAGGGGGCCAACTGGCGTGTGCGTCAGCATGGTGAGATAGAACCTAACACCAAGTTCTATCTAGAGGAGTTCGACCGTTCCTCGCTGAATGAAATAGAGCATGTTGCCGTGCAACTAGTAGCCTATAAGCTAGACAAGACCTTTATGCTGAAACCTGCCATCAATGTGCTGTTGCGCATCGACATGGTAAAGTTTTACAAACTACACACCTTTCAGTCATCTATCTTCTTTGAGGAACCAGCCCTCACTTACGACATCGTAAAGGATGATGCTCCAGTGCACCAGATGTTTATAGACGCCAAACAGATACAAGAGGCGCTGCTCAAAAAACCAGAAACCCCTAAATCACAGCCAGCACGCACCAATGTTGAAAAAGCACTTGGTGGTTATGGCATTGTAAAGAAAGGCATTGTGGAGGTGGATCTGCACATCGATTCTTTATTAGACGACACCACAGGCATGCAGCCAAAAGACATGTTAGAACAGCAAATGGACGTCTTTCGCAAAACCATGGATGCCTATCGCAAGCGCACCGACAGCAAACTGGTATTCATCCACGGTAAAGGTGAAGGCGTGCTCCGAAACACCATCCTAAAGGAACTGAAAGCTAAATACAAGGGTTGTATCTGGCAGGATGCCTCGTTCCGCGAATACGGGTTTGGCGCCACAATGATCATCATCAAGTAATTTGTTTTTTTTACTTTCTCGCGATGTAGCAATTGTTACGTCGCGAAGGAACAAATCTCAAGGTAACATAATAACTGTTACAAAAAACACAGAGGGGGTATGGTGCCATAAAGTTCTATTATTATATATATAT
>JAGHTY010000202.1 GCA_018065125.1 Candidatus Minthousia equi | reverse complement strand
GTATCTACAGGACGAGTTTGTTTAGGACCATTAAATGCCAATTCATCAACGAATGGATTCTGACTCAAGGCATACAGTTTTACCCCATCATGCTTAATACCAGGAAACATCTGAGAAAATTTAGAAGTTGCCAGTATCGCCTTACACTCTACCGCGCTTTTTCCTTTCAAATATTTCATAGCTGCCTTTAAAACCTTCTTATCAGAGCACATCATTAATATGCCCTTATAATGAGGTACACTCCATTCATATTTTTTTATATTAGCCTGGAAATAATTAAAAAGCCCCATTTTTTCTTTTTCGGCCTTTCCTTCCAATTGGTTCTCATACAATTGATTCAGTAATACCCCCTCATTATATTCGTCTTTCAATGAAAAAGAAAATGGAATCTGGGTATTTTGATGTACGCTACCAGAAGTGATATTCGAAGATACATTTTGGCGAACTTTCCCTTCATCTGACAAGGTTTCTTTATCCAACAACTTTGCCAAATGATAGCCATCTGTAGCCAAGAAAGGAGAGCACATACCACCTATCGACATTGCATAAAAAGTTCTTTCAACTTCAGCAAGCTGTTCATTTTCACAAACCCAATGAATCGTATTCCGTCCCGGAAGTATTTTTTGAGCTACGGCATGAAAATCAGCGCCACTCTGAACTGCTCGATAAGCAGAATCTATACGACTTCTCAACTGACTTTGAACAGATATAGACGCATGCTGAGGTAATGGAAGAAAAATGTGATCCACCAGCAAACGTCCCTTTCCTCCAGCCTGTTTTCTCCAGTTTTTCATTTCACGTTCAGAAAGAGAGGAAACGTCATTGTCACTCAAAGCATTATTTGAAGGTACCGCAGAAAAAGAAGGGATTACTCCACTTTTCTTTGCCTCCTGAAGCTTGATGCAATAGTCCTTATATAGTTCAAGATATAAATGAATCGACTCTTTAGAAAAGTCTGCATTTAGCATATTCTTTCTATAAGCAGCCACAAAGTCTGACAAAAGGACATTGTGCCCCTTCACTGTCATCAAAACAGGCGCCTTATCTTGTGCCAATGCAACAGAAAAAAAGACTAACGATATTAGAAATAAACAAAAATGTTTCATCTTTCAACTTTCCTCTTAGAAATCAGCGCAAAGATACTCAAAAAACGCAGAAAGAGAGGACATTCCCAACAGAACATCCCCTCTTTTTGTGTTTTTTAGCAAATATTATTCTGGACGACTATAATTTGGAGCTTCACTTGTGATTGTCACATCATGTGGATGACTCTCCAAAACGCCAGCATTTGTAATTCGAGTAAACTTCGCATCGTGAAGTGCCTCAATATTAGCAGCACCACAATATCCCATACCTGCGCGAAGACCACCAACCAACTGGTAGATAACCTCTTGTAATGTACCCTTATATGGAACACGTGCGGCAATACCTTCTGGAACAAGTTTCTTCACCTCAACAGTTCCACTCTGGAAATAACGGTCTTTAGAACCATTCTCCATTGCTTCCAAAGAACCCATTCCGCGATATGATTTAAACTTACGGCCATTGAAAATGATGGTATCACCAGGAGATTCTTCTGTTCCTGCAACCAAAGAGCCAATCATAACGCAATAACCACCTGCTGCCAATGCCTTAACAACATCACCAGAATAGCGCAAACCGCCATCTGCTATCAAAGGCACGCCTGTTCCCTTTAATGTTGAAGCGACATCATACACTGCAGACAACTGTGGCACACCTACACCTGCAACAACACGAGTCGTACAAATTGAGCCTGGGCCAATACCAACCTTAATACCGTCAGCACCAGCTTCAACTAAAGCTTTTGCTGCTGCACCTGTAGCAACATTACCAACTACAATATCAACATTAGGGAATGTTTTCTTAGCCTCTTTCAGTTTTTCAATCACGAACTTTGAGTGTCCATGAGCCGTATCGATAACAATTGCATCTGCACCTGCCTCAACCAAAGCTTTCATTCTATCAAGCGTATCATTGGTAACACCTACACCCGCAGCAACTCTCAAACGACCTTTTGAGTCCTTGCAGGCCATTGGCTTATCTTTTGCCTTAGTTATATCCTTATAAGTAATCAAACCGACAAGCTTATTTTCTGCAGTAACTACTGGCAACTTTTCTATCTTATTTGCTTGAAGAATCTGTTCTGCTGCTTCCATATCTGTACGAACCTGAGTAGTCACCAAGTTTGTACTCATCACCTCATCAATGCTCTTGTCTAGGTCTTTTTCGAAACGCAAATCACGATTGGTTACAATACCTACCAAATGATTGTCATCGTCAACCACAGGAATACCACCAATATGATATTCAGCCATAATACTCAAAGCATGACCAACCTTAGAACCTCTCTTAATAGTGATTGGGTCGTAAATCATACCATTTTCAGCACGCTTTACAATTGCCACCTGACGAGCTTGTTCCTCGATTGACATATTCTTGTGAATTACGCCAATACCACCTTCACGAGCAATGGCAATTGCCATCTTTGCCTCTGTAACAGTATCCATAGCGGCAGTTACAAAAGGAACCTTCAGCTCGATATTTCTTGAAAACTTAGTGGCGAGTTCCACTGTACGTGGAAGAACTTCCGAATAAGCCGGAATCAAAAGGACGTCATCATAAGTAAGACCGTCCATCACAATTTTGTCTGCAATAAATGATGCCATATTCGCTTGAAAATTTATTGCGTGCAAATTTACAAAGATTTTAGCAGATTTCCGGTCTTTTTGGAAACTTTTTTAGTTTGCCATCTCTGAAAAAAACTTTATACGGACCAAACGTATCTCTTCCTCGCCATAATCATCACCCAAATCATCCAATGCGACATTCAAATCGTCCGTATCTGATTCACGGAAATACTCATAAATATCGTCGATGTGATCTTCATCCATCACATCATCTAAATAATAATCCAGATTCAGTTTGGTTCCAGAATACACGATGGCTTCAATTTCATCCAAAAGTTCTTCAAACTCTATACCCTTAGCATCTGCCAAGTCATCCAGAGGAACTTTACGGTCAATGCCTTGAATAATGCTAATCTTTAGTTTTGATTTATTTGCAACAGTCTTTACGCGTAAATCTTCAGGACGATCAATTTCGTTTTCTTCACAATGTTTCTTGATAAGATCACAAAACTCCTGTCCATATCTTTTCGCCTTGCCTTCTCCTACGCCTGGAATATTTTTCAGTTCATCCAAGGATATTGGATATACAGTTGCCATTGCCTCCAATGACTGATCCATGAATATCACATATGGAGGTATATCTAATTTCTTCGAGATAGATTTCCTCAGATCCTTCAGCATTGCAAACAACGACAAATCTGCAGCGCCTGCGCCAGTGCCACTTACAGGAGCTTCTTCTGCCACATCATCAAAGTCGTTGTCTTCTGTTATCATAAACGACTCTGGGTTCTTCAAGAATTTATGTCCTGCTGATGACACATGCAATATGCCATAGTTCTCTACATCTTTTGTGACATACCCTGCTATCAATGCCTGTCGGATAACGGCATTCCAATAACGTTCGTCATTTTTGTCACCAGCGCCAAAGGCATCTAAGTCCTCGTGCTTGTGAGCAGATATTGCATTCGTAATTTTACCAACCAGAAAATCAATAATATAATCTGCCTTGAAGTTTTCTTTAAGGACTAAGATAGCATCAAGCACTATAGACAAAGACTCCTTTGCCTCAATTTTCTTCTTTGGATGCAAACAGTTATCGCAGTTCTCACAATTATCCTTGTCGTATATTTCACCGAAATAGTGTAACAACAACTTTCTGCGACAAACAGAAGATTCTGCATAAGCAGCAGTTTCCTTCAGCAACTGACGACCAATATCCTGTTCGGCAATTGGTTTGCCTTCCATGAACTTTTCCAGTTTCTGAAGATCTTTATATGTATAGAAAGCAATGCACTTGCCTTCTCCACCATCTCTACCTGCACGACCTGTTTCCTGATAATATCCTTCCAAGCTCTTAGGAATATCATAGTGGATCACAAATCGCACGTCGGGCTTATCGATACCCATACCGAACGCAATAGTTGCAACTATCACATCTATACGTTCCATGATAAAATCATCCTGCGTTTGAGAGCGAGTTGCGGTATCCATACCTGCATGATAAGCCAAGGCTTTAATTCCATTCACCTGCAACTTATTTGCAAGTTCTTCAACCTTTTTACGACTTAGGCAATAAATAATACCACTTTTACCAGGATTCTGTAGGATAAATTTAATTATGTCCTTATCTATATCCTTTGTCTTAGGTCTTACCTCGTAATACAAATTAGGACGATTAAATGACGAGCAGAACTCCTGCGCATCCATAATTCCCAGGTTTTTCTTGATATCACCTCGCACCTTATCAGTAGCAGTAGCAGTCAATGCGATAACTGGCGCTTGCCCTATTTCATTAATTATAGGTCGGATTCTACGATACTCTGGACGGAAATCATGTCCCCACTCCGAAATACAATGAGCCTCATCAATTGCATAAAAAGAAATCTTCACTGTTTTAAGGAACTCCACATTTTCCTCTTTAGTTAAAGATTCGGGTGCAACATAAAGCAACTTGGTCTTGCCGCTGTAAATGTCGTTCTTGACCAAATCAATCGCAGATTTATTTAAAGAAGAATTTATAAAATGAGCTACGCCATCCTCCTCGCAAACATTTCTAATTGCATCCACCTGATTTTTCATCAAAGCAATAAGAGGAGAAATAACAATTGCCGTTCCTTCCATTAACAGAGAAGGCAACTGATAGCACAATGATTTACCTCCGCCAGTAGGCATCAGGACAAATGTATTATTTCCATTCAAAACGTTTTGAATGATCAGTTCCTGATGGCCCTTGAACGTGTCAAAACCAAAGTATTTTTTCAGTTCACTTGTTAAATTCAACTTGTTTGTCATAGTTTAGCATTTGAGATGCACCAAACAAAGTTATAAACAAGTTTTGAATTATCCTTATTTTTGGACCATTATTTTTGGAAAAAGTGATGTTTTCTCAAAAAAATGGCCCAAAACATAGGACTTAATTAGCCATTTGGCTCAAATTTGCCTTGTCGAACTGCTTTTTTGCATATTCCAAGGTTAGCATATAATTTTTGGTGGAAGTTGAGGGGAGTTCAAACATTGTATCAATCATTATACTTTCTACAATCGACCTCAAGCCACGAGCACCTAATTTATATTCCAGCGCCTTTTCCACTATAAAATCAAATACGCCTTCTTCGAATTCCAGCTTCACGCCATCCAATTCAAACAACTTAATATACTGCTTAATGATTGAATTCTTTGGTTCTGTAAGAATACGAAGCAAAGCCTCTTTATCCAAAGGTTTCAAATATGTCAACACAGGAAGACGACCTATAATCTCAGGAATCAATCCAAATGATTTCAAATCCTGAGGTACAATGTACTGCATCATATCACCTTTGTTGATACGTGCTGCGTTTTCCACTGCGCCAAATCCCACAACGTGGGTATTCATACGTTGTGCAATCTTTTTTTCAATGCCGTCAAAAGCACCTCCACAGATAAACAAGATATTCTTTGTGTCAACCTTAATCATTTTCTGATCAGGATGCTTGCGACCGCCATTTGGTGGAACCAATACTTCGCTGCCTTCCAGTAATTTCAATAATCCTTGCTGAACACCTTCGCCACTCACATCACGAGTGATTGATGGATTATCGCTCTTACGGGCAATCTTGTCTATTTCGTCGATGAAGACAATACCTCTCTCTGCCTGTTCAACATCATAATCACATGCCTGCAACAAACGAGTAAGAATGCTTTCTATATCCTCACCTACATAACCAGCTTCGGTAAACACCGTTGCATCTACAATAGCAAAAGGCACATTCAGCAAGCGGGCAATGCTTCTTGCCAATAAAGTCTTGCCAGTACCCGTGCTGCCTACCATTATGATGTTACTCTTCTCTATCTCAACCTCATTGTCATCCTTAGCTTGTGCTATGCGCTTGTAATGATTATAGACAGAGACAGACAAGAAACGCTTGGCATCATCCTGACCAATTACGTATTGATCAAGAAATTCTTTTATCTCCTTAGGTTTTGGAATTTTCCTGCCTTGGGAATCATCTTTTTGTCCTTTTGTCTTTGGAACTTTCAACGCCTCTTTTGTGATTTCATAAGCCTGTTCTGCGCAATCATTACAAATAAAGCCAGACATGCCAGTAATCAGCAAAGGAACCTCATTCTCTGTTCTGCCACAAAAGCTACATTTTCTTTCTTTTGCCATCTCTTTTATTTACGAATCAGCACCTCGTCAATCATTCCATATTCCTTTGCTTCCTGAGCTGTCATCCAATAATCACGGTCTGAATCTGCCCATACCTTATCAAAAGCAGTATGTGAATGGTTTGCAATAATGGTATATAATTCTTCCTTTAATTTTCTGATTTCCTTTGCAGTAATCTCAATATCTGATGCCTGACCCTGCGCACCGCCTAATGGCTGATGAATCATCACACGACTATGAGGTAAAGCCGTACGTTTTCCTTCTGCACCTGCCACCAGCAGCACTGCTGCCATAGAAGCTGCCATACCTGTACAGATGGTGGCCACATCACTGCTGATAAACTGCATTGTATCATAAATTCCCAATCCTGCATAAACAGAGCCGCCAGGAGAATTCAAGTAGATTGAAATATCCTTGCCAGAATCTACAGAATCCAGATAAAGCAACTGTGCCTGCAAAGTGTTTGCTGTATAGTCGTTTATTTCTGTTCCCAAGAAGATAATACGGTCCATCATCAAACGAGAAAACACATCAAGCTGTGTAACGTTTAACTGACGCTCCTCCAAAATATAAGGATTAAGGTAACCTGCCTGAGACTTGATTACATCATCAATCACCATACCACTTACGCCAGCATTTGAAATGGCAAACTTTCTGAAATCGTCTTTTATATTCATACTTGTACTTAGATAAAGAAGGAGGCCTAAGCATTAAAACTTAGCCTCCCCCTGGAGTTCTTATTTTCGGTAATTACTTACCAACCTACTTTAGCTTAATTAATGTTTGGCGTTGGTCTTAACTTATAACCAAGGCTTGTCTTAAGTAGAGGCGGTATTTAATACCTTATTTAGTTTGGAAAAGAATTAAGCAAACATCTTGTTAAACTCTTCCAAAGTTACAGTCTTATTGTCCAATTTAACCTGAGACTTCAATGCTGCAGCCAACTTGCCTTCGATTACTCGGTTAACCAAATTTTCAACGGTATCTTCCTTCTTCAGCATTTCCTTAGCATAGTTCTCCAACATTTCATCTGGAATATTCATCATGCCATACTGAGCGAACTGTGCACGAGTAGCCTGCTTAGCCATCTCGGTTACTTCATTGTTCTCAACCTTTACGCCATTAGCCTTTACCAACTGCTCCTTAATCAAGTGCCAAGTCAGTTCTTCAATGCTCTTGTCGTAGTTTTCGTTAACAAATTCCTCACCCTTTTCCTTGTTGTTCAGCAACATGATCTTCTTTAGAAGAGCATCTGGGTATTCCAACTTGCCAACCTTATTCTTCAAATAGTCACGAACATCAACCAAGAACTTGTAATCGCTATCAGCAACAAAGTTCTGAGCCATCTGCTCCTTAATCTTCTGCTTGAATTCTTCTACAGAGGTTACATTACCCTCACCAAACACTTGATCGAAGATTGCCTGATTCAACTCAGACTCCTCATAACGGGTAATTTCGTTTACCTGGAAACTAAAGTTGCCAGCATGCTGAGCAACCTCCTCCTTCTTAATCTTCATGAAAGAAGAAAGTTCAACTTCATTACCTGCATATGCGGTGTTAGGATTGAATACCAAGACATCGTTAACCTTAGCATCAGCAAAGATAGCCTTCTGGTCATCATTCTTGAAATAAGATGGCAACATAACAGCATCCTCAACCTGAAGACCACCTTCCAAGGTACTGCCATTCTCATCCAACTCTGCCAACAAGCCCTTCAGCATATCACGGTCCTGGTAAGAATCAACCTTCTTATATTCACCAGCACGCTGCTGATACATCTTGCACTGCTGCTCAACCAAGTCCTCGGTTACATCAATTGTATAGTAAGGAACCTTATCCTTTGCAGAAACCTCTACCTCGAACTGAGGTGCCAATGCAATATCAAAGATGAAAGTAAAATCATCAGCAGTAGCGAAATCTACCATTTCCTGCTTCTCGCTAGTCAATGGTTCACCAAGCATATTTACATTGTTCTCCTTGATATATTCAAACATTTTGTTCTGCAGCAACTTGTTTACCTCTTCTGCCTTTGCAGCAGCGCCATACTGCTTCTTAATCAGTCCCATTGGCACCATACCCTTACGGAAACCAGGAACATTAGCGTTGCGACGGAAGTTCTTCAATGACTTCTCTACTTCTGCCTGATAGTCGGCAGCCTCTACCTTTACGATAAGTTCTGCGCTTACCTTACCAGTGTTTTCTAATGAAATATTCATCCGATTTTTATTTTTCTGTTTATTATAATTCTACGTATTTTTCTCAAAATGACTGCAAAAATACTGCTTATCTTTTAGATAATCAAATTTATTGCGAAAAATAAGTCTTTTTAAGAGTTCACATTCTCCTGTGCTTCTTTTTCTCGCTGTTCACGTTCTGCGTCTAATAACTGGAAGTCTTTCTGACGCAAGACAAATCCACTACCCAAATATTTCTCACGCACAATCCTATTGTCTGCAAGTTCCTGTGGTGTTCCTTGGAACAAGATGCGACCTTCAAACAACAAGTAAGCACGGTCGGTAATGCAAAGTGTTTCCTGAACGTTATGGTCGGTAATTAGAATACCAATGTTTTTATCCTTCAGTTTCCAAACGATGTGCTGAATATCCTCTACCGCAATAGGATCGACACCAGCAAAAGGTTCATCTAACATGATAAATTTTGGGTCAATTGCCAGACAGCGTGCAATTTCTGTACGTCTTCTTTCACCACCCGATAGTTGGTCGCCTAAGTTCTTTCTTACTTTCTGCAAACGGAATTCCGCAATAAGACTTTCCAACTTTTCCTTTTGGTATTCCTTGGGTTTTCCTGTCATTTCCAATACTGAGGAAATATTGTCCTCTACGCTCATCTTGCGGAAAACGCTCGCCTCCTGAGCTAAATATCCAATACCATATTGGGCACGTTTATAAACGGGATAAGTAGTAATGTCGTGTTCGCCTAGGAATATCTTTCCTCCATTTGGCACAATCAAACCAGTCGTCATGTAAAATGAAGTGGTTTTTCCTGCACCATTAGGTCCTAGCAAACCCACGATTTCGCCCTGACGCACATTAAAAGATACATTATTTACTACGGTTCTTTTACCATAGATTTTCACCAATCCTTCTGTACGTAGCACTAACGAATTATCTGCTTGCAGATTATCCTTTTCCTCTTCCATCTTTATTCTATTTAATGTGCAAAATTACAACTTTTGTATTAAATCCATCCCTTCTTCTTAAAAAACAATGTCTTAATTGAGTATTTTTTACGAAAAACACCTACTTTTGCAGAAAAAATAAGGAAACATGTTTTTAAACAACTGGTTAAAAAGTTTTGGCAAATACCTTATGCTCATGGGCAGAACATTCTCCAAGCCAGAGCGTATGCGTATGTTTTTCAAGCAATACAAGACCGAATTATCACAACTTGGTGTAGATTCAATAGGCATCGTTTTACTGATTTCTTTCTTCATTGGTGCTGTAATCTGCATTCAAATCAAGCTGAACATCCAAAGCACATGGATGCCACGCTTTGTAACAGGATATACTACACGAGAAATCATGCTTTTGGAGTTCTCCTCATCTATTATGTGTTTGATCTTAGCAGGAAAAGTAGGTTCAAACATTGCATCAGAATTGGGAACCATGCGTGTTACGCAACAGATAGATGCCCTAGAAATAATGGGTGTAAATTCTGCCAACTACCTCATTCTACCTAAAATAGCAGGATTGGTAACAATGATTCCAATACTTGTTGCATTTAGCATTGGAGCCGGTATTATTGGAGCATACGCAACATCGTGGTTTGGGGGTATCATTCAAGCTGATGATTTAACATACGGCTTGCAATACAGCTTCAACGAATGGTTTGTTTGGTGTGGCATAATTAAATCTCTTTTCTTTGCATTCATCATTGCCAGCGTTTCTTCATTTTTCGGATATACAGTAGAAGGTGGTTCTGTAGAAGTAGGAAAAGCCAGCACTAACGCTGTTGTAAACAGTAGTATTCTATTTATATTTAGGGTTATTTTCTAAACACGCATTGTTACAAATTGTTTGAGGAACAAGACATAAATAATACTATTGATGACAAGAAGGTGATAAAAGTTTTCTGTGCCGAATTTATCAC
>JAGHTY010000134.1 GCA_018065125.1 Candidatus Minthousia equi | reverse complement strand
ATGATAATCAGATTATTTATCATAAAGGTTATGTGTTTGGGTACAAAACAATAATCATACATGCCAACAATATTGCAAGTGTTTCTATTAGTTCTGGACTGTTTTTCGTTGATATAATAGTTGCAAGTAAGGGCGGAGAATGGATTAAGGCACAAGGATTCAATAAATCCAAAGCAAAGAATATTGTAAAAATAATAGAAGCAATAATTAAAAAGATAGACAGATAAATGTCAACCATAGATTGTTAGCGATGGTATCTTTTACGACATGGTGTAATCATTACAATTGAATAGAAAAACAGTCATGATTGAAATAAGTGAGTATTACACGCAGGCTGAGGAAACTGCCGCCAATTCAAATAACATCAGCAAGTGGGGTGTCGACAATCATATTGTCTTTCCTTTTGAAGGTGTAAATATTGGCGTGTTTGAGAGTATAGAATATGCCCCTCACCAGTGTCACAAGGCACCAGCCCTTCTGCCATTAAAAGATTTAAAGGGTATATGCTACCTCTATGATAGTTCAGATCAAGAACTTATCAACAATTGTCTTCAAACTACAGCTTTACATCTTGCAGCAGCTTTGCCAAAAGGGCTATGTCGCATTATCGCCTATGATCCCATAGAATTAGGATCTAATCTAATTGCACTTTCTAATGTGTCACCCCAAATTACAGGTGGACGTATCCTAACCGATTCGCGTGAATTTTCTTCTGCCCTCATGAATGTACGAAACAGGATTCCTGCTATAATACAAAAAGTATTGGGATTCAAATATAGAAATTTCAGCCTGATAGAGTATAATAAGGAAAATGATCATCGTGAGCCTTATACAATTCTGGTATTGTCGGACTTTCCCAACAACTATACTGTTGAGCAGTTTGAACTGGTCTTGCAGATTCTAAGAAATGGCAAGCAGGCAGGTGTCTATGTACTGATGAGCTATGACATTAAGTATGAGTCTCTCGTGACAAACAGCCGCGAGAATCAACCGGATTTTCGTCAAATCATGAACGAACTAACTACTATTTATCGCCGATTTGATTCTTATCAGATTCACAATATCCCCAACGAGAACTTCTTCCATAAGTTCACTCTACGTTTGGAAGACAATATGCGTGTGCTCGCGAATCTAGATACCGTCTATCGTAAGATTCAGGCAAAAGAAACTGCGGAAGAACGATTGGAGGCTATTTCTCTTTTTGACAACCTGCCTCAAAGCAAAGATGAACTATGGATACGTAATAGCGCGCGAGCAATGATGATTCCCGTAGGTAGGGATAAGAACAACGAAGAGGTTGTTTTAGAAATTACCCAGAAGGATGCACAAAACGCCACTGTTGTAGTTGGTATGCCTGGTTCGGGTAAGAGCGTTTTCTTAAACACCTTGATTACTAGTACTGCATTCTACTATTCACCCAAGCAAGTGGATTTGTACCTAATAGACTTTTCAGGAGTGGAATTTAATGTCTATGCTCCCAAAAATTTGTCGAATGAAAATGCATATATTTTACCCCATGCGAAAGTGATAGCTCCTGAAAGTGAACGCGAATTCGGTATTTCTGTTTTGCGAAAAATACATGATGAGGGGCGACGTAGGCAAAGACTTTTTAGTGATGCTGGACTGAGCGACTTTGCAGAATATTGGGACTATTGCAACATAAACGGAATGGAAACTTTATCACGTGTGTTGGTGATTGTTGATGAATTCCAGAAATTCTTTGACGAAGAATATGACAAAATCGCGTTGGAAGCAGAGAAAATCATCAAAATTATAGTCAAGGAGTATCGTAAGTTCGGTATTAACTTAATTCTTGCAACGCAACATATAGGTCCTTATGCCTCAAAGATTGACCTTGGACTTATTGGCAATCGAGTCGCATTTGCGTGGAATGTTGCAGATGGACACAATATATTCAAAGGACATGAACCAAGTGAACTCATAGTTAACACTGGTGACTGTGTCTATAACAAGCGAAGCGGGGCGGAGGACTACAATAAAGGGCTACGATCATATTATGTATCCCCAACCACGATGCGTCCCAAGCTTAAGATGATATATGACATAGCAAAGCAAGAGGGACTGTTAAATAAGGCTACCTTTATTTTCAGAAGTGACGCAAAGGTTTATATGACGGACAATACCATACTCGCTAAAGTGGAATGTAAGCAGCATCCTACGGAAGTGAAAGTTTATGTTGGTGAAAACATTGAGATTTCAGAAGAACATGTATATATTCCTTTGTATCTAACTGCAAGTGCCAGTGATGATAATATTCTGATAATCGGTGGATTGCCTCAAGTGTCCGAGCGTATTGCAATGAACTGTGCTCGTAGTATATGTGCATATCATACACCGAGTAGTGCACGATTTTTGTATATGGATTTTACCTCGTCTGATGACTTATATCATGGCATGATGGAGCAGATGTATAATGATGAAAAGGATATACATGTACCGGCGACTGCTTTAGCAGAGATATTGCAATACCTGAAACAGGAGATAGGGTTACGTCAGGAGAATCCAAATAAGAAATACGAAACCATATACATTACAATCGTTGGCCTACAATATGCTTTTGCGTTGATGAACAAGAACTATAAACCGACAGAAGAATCTCAACTTATTGCCTATTTACTTGAAGAGGGTCCGCGAATAGGTTTATATACCATTCTGCAAGTGGATACCTTGAAGAGTCTTTCGGAACGAGTAGCCGCCAAGGCATTCGATTATTTCAACCATCGCATTGTTCTCCAGATGCGCAGTGAGGACTCTGAGAAGATTGTGGGAAACAAGAAAGCAAGCAATCTGTATATAGAGGGGAAGGACTCATCAATAAACCGCGCTTACTACTATGATAAAAAAATGGATATTTTCACAAAATTTCGTCCTTACGAATTAAACATTCTATAAAAATAAATACAATATGGAAAAAGAAGGAATTGTATTGGATTTACAAACTATCATCCGACTGCGTGAAGAATTTCGCGAATTATCAAAAGATTTACGCAACCATTTAGGATATACAGAAGATAGTATTGAGCAGGTGTCACATACTTGGGAAGATGATAACTTTCAGAAATTTTATGCAAAATTCAATCAAGACAAAGAACGTATAGAACCTTTGTTTCAACGTGTAGACCAGTTCGAACAAGAATTCTTGAATGACGTTGAATTGAATTTACGCGAATATTTAAGTCTACAAGATGATATTTAACTAATAATTAGAAAATAATATGCTAGATTTTGGTAATATTTCTCTTCCAGATTTGCTGCGGTTTCAGGAAGATATATACGATTTGTCAGATGCGTTGAGGAGAGCGCACGAGAAAATAGAAGAAGGACTACTAGTTGCATCTCATTCATGGCAAGATACGAAGTATGATGAATTTTATACTTCTTTTAAGAACTACAGTGAAGAACTGGAGAATATCAGCAAGAGTTATAGAAAATGGGCGGATGGGCACTTGCAGGATACCGTAAAAGTAGTACTCCGTCATCACGGATTTGGTCCAGGTAATTGATTATGGAAGCAAATGTTGACAACCATCTTCTGAATACATTAGAGGATGGCATACATGTTTTTGGCAATCGGATGGCGAACGTTAATAGGGAAATAGAACAGAGGATAGACTTATATTTTCAAGACTTTGAACGAGGTTTGCAGATTTTGGTTGAACGCTTAAGAAAAGCCGAATGTGACTTGGAACGCGCAGAAGAAGCTTTAGAGCGTCAACGTAAAAAAAGGATCCGAGTAAAAGATGACGATGGCGATGGGTACCATTACGAGCCGGCAGACTGTTCGGCGCAAGAGGAAGCTGTGGCTCGATGTGAGTCCATTTGCTGCCAATGTCGGAATGATGTTAATCAGTGTAATCAAATGATTGACGATGCTCGAGCAAAAGCTCATTATCATCGAGAGAAATATGCAACGTTGGAAAACGAAATCAGTATATCCGTGGATAAACTGTGTTTAATAAAAGAACGTATAAACGCACACTTAGCCATAGAGGTACCAAAAATATCTTTAGACACAGCCTCCTCTGCGTCAACAAAATCCTCAGGTCATGCATCAGGACGAGGTGACTCGATTAATTGGACAAGACAGTATGCGGAACAATTGGCACGTCCTAGGTCTCCCAGAGTAGATAATCCGAGACCTGCAAATAGTCGGCCAGTTACGGAAGCCGATCGACCAAGATCTCCTTTTGAACATGAAGGACGTGTTGTAAGAAGTAAGGTTCCCTCATTCGCTGCGGGAATAGAAGAGATATTAAAAAAATACCGAAACTAAGTCACTAATTATTAAGGTATGGCAGCACAGCAAACAACCATCATATGTAGGGAGTTGATTGACCAGATGAACGAAACTGCAAAAGGATGGAAAGACGATATCCAGCGTACCTACTATAACCGCAGATTGTATCCTATGGTAGAGACAGCCTCCAAGTATCAATCAGACGTTGATAGTTATATGCATTTGTTGGATGAATATGAACACCGAATAGCTGATTTGGCAGGAATAACAGCAAGAGGAACAGGTTTCGGTGAATACGAGCATTTTCGCAAGAATATAGATCCACGCATATTTGCAGAATGGAGAAATAAAAATCGTTAATACTTATTTTATGGCTGATTATAATGACTATTTAGCGTATCTGCATCACATCGATGATACGACCGCGCAGGAATTCAAGAAGAAAGAGGATGAATTACGGCATCAAATAGATGTCGTGCGTGATCAATGTCAAAAGGAAATTCGAAACCATAAAGCAGAAACAGAAGCAGAAAGAACTAAGTTAGAAGCAGACCACAAATCGTTTATTGAAGATTTGGTTGCCAAAAACAAAGATTATGTAGATAAATTAACTTCTGAAATAACGCATCTGAAAAATGTGCATAAGACAGAAATAGAAAAGCAGAAAAATGAGTATAAGTCTAATTTGGCTTCAGCAGAACAGAAACGAGTATCTGAGGTTAATACATTGAAAAAAAATATAGAATTTCTGAAAACCTCATCCCTGTCAGAAATTGAGAGACTTAAAAGTCAGATTACCCATATCTATGAATCAACAAAGAAAGAATATCAATCTTTACAATTAGAATCAGAAAAAAATATGGCACGTACTCGTGCTAACTATGAAGACAATCTACGTAAACAAAAGGAAGAGAAAGAGAGAGAGTTGGAAAATCTTATGTTTAAATATGAGGCACTTTTAAAACAGAAAGATTATACAACATCTACATTGATAGAGAAACACAATCAAGAACTTGCAGATTTAAGGCGTAAGTACGACAAAAGGATTGAGGAAATAAGTCGTGAATTAGAGAAAATGCAGGAAAAAACTCCAGCTAGTTATGAGGACGAATTGCGTAGATTGAGGTTAGAAAAAGAACAATTATCTGCATTGATAGAGAAACACAATCAAGAATTTGCAGATTTAAAGTGTGAGCACGACAAAAATGTTGAGGAAGTAAATAAACAATGGGAAAAAAAACTTTTTGTGGAATCTCAAAGGGTTAACTCTTCCAACGCGACGTATGTAAAAAAGAACAGAACATTATTATTTCTTAGTATTTTCTTGGCAATAGTATTGTGCGTTTTTGCAGGTCTAGCATTTGTTTATTATGATAAATATTTGAGTAGTAAAAAGAACATTGAAAAACAGGATACTCTTATTATTGATAATGATATTGATTCTGAAAGAATAAGTGGTAATTTGCAGTTAGATGTTGATAGTGTAACTATTGTCCTAACTAAAGGTCATGCAAGTAAACGCAACTTCCTATATTCAGGCAAAGTGGATTCAGACGGTTTGCCAGACGGGCATGGAAAAGCGAATTATCCAGAAACCAAAAGCAGCAAAGCTTGCACATTCGAAGGTACATTTAATCACGGCATTACTAGTGAAGGGGTTATGAGATTTGATAATGGAAACAAATATGAAGGAACCTTTACGGACGATGGATTCTTTAAAGAGGGAACATGGACTGAAACTGATGGCTATTATTTTGTTGGTACATTTAAGAATGGAGACCCTTATAATGGCAATTGGTACACACCCAAAGGTAATGTAGATAGCAAAGTTACTAATGGAAAGTAAATTTGAAATAGACATGAGACGAGTAACTATAATGATTTTGGTGGCTCTATTTACTATATCAGCCACTAATGCACAAACCAGTGGAAATAGACGTAAGATGCATACATTACCCCTCCCCCAAAAACCTAAACCAGATCCTATATCCAAATCGAAACAAACAACAACTACGTCTTCACCCACTCCCCCAAAATGTGGATATATAAATGGTTATGAATGGATAGATTTAGGATTGAGCGTGAAGTGGGCAACATGCAACGTAGGAGCAAGCAGTCCAAGTGATTATGGAGGTTACTATGCTTGGGGTGAAACCAGAACTAAGTCAAACTACACTTTGAACAATTGCTTTGACAGCCTAGATGAAAGTGGCTATAATTGGGGTATTTACAAGGTTGGTAGCAATACAAAGATAGAACCAAACAGTGGTCACGATACTGCTCGCGAGAATTGGGGCAGCACCTGGCGTATGCCTACGATAGAAGAACTTGAAGAACTCGACAGAAAATGCATCTGGAAGTGGATCTCAAATGTTGGCCATAACGGTTACGAAGTTACAGGCCCTAATGGCAATAGCATCTTTTTACCTGCAGCTGGCTATCGTTACGACACGAGTTCTGTTGACGTATGTGAGGGTGGCTTCTATTGGTCGAGTACACTTGATCCTTCATTCTCCTACATCGCTAGCTATTTGATTTTCGGTAGTGGTGGTCACTATAAGGATACTTACTACCGCAGACTTGGTCTATCAGTTCGTCCTGTCACAGATTGAAAACATCAAAGCGAACTTATATAATGTTCACTTGTTAAATACTACATTCTTTGGTATGAAGCGAATATTTGTTATGATTCTTGTGACACTATTTACAGCATCTGCTGTCAATGCTCAAACCAGTGGAAACAAACGTAACAAGTGTGTCACTTGCGGCAAACTTATTAGTGCCTGCCAGTACCATGGCAAGCATCCAAAGCCTGTACCTCCATATGAAAAGAAATGTGCCACTTGTTGGAAACCTGTATCGAAGTGCCTGTATGGTGGCAGCCATCCAAAGTGTTCAACTTGTGGCAAGGTGGTGGATAATTGTCAATACCATGGCAACCATCCAAAATGTTCAACTTGTGGTAAACTTTTAGATGAATGCCAGTATGGTGGTAACCATCTAAAGCCAACTTCGGGTAGTATAAACGGTCATGATTGGGTAGATCTTGGTTTGAGTGTAAAGTGGGCAACCTGTAATGTGGGAGCAAACAAGCCAGAGGATTATGGTGGTTACTATGCTTGGGGTGAAATTAGAACAAAGTCGAACTATACTTGGAACAATTGTTTTGATTGCCAGGATGGCAGCGGCTATAACTGGAGCGTTTACAAGATTGGTGGTAGAACCAAGCTAGAGAAAAACAGCGGTCACGATACTGCTCATGAGAACTGGGGTGGTTCATGGCGCATGCCAACAGAAGCTGAGTTAAAGGAACTCGGTAATAGGTGTTCCTGGAAGTGGATGTCAATGGATGGACATAATGGTTATGTAGTTACAGGTCCTAATGGTAACATTATTTTTTTGCCAGCTGCTGGCTCTCGTGGCGACTCGAAGTCTTACGGCATAGGTGAGGTCGGTTACTATTGGACGAATACTCTTGATTCAAACTATTCTAAGCACGCTCGTAACCTGTTTTTCAATGGTAGCGGTCGCGGGACGAATAACAACGCACGCGGTTATGGCTTCTCTGTTCGCCCAGTCACAGAATAGTCGCTGCGCTCTATAAAAGTCGCATAGACGCAAAGCATGATAAATGAAGATTTGATAATTTATACAGTGAATTAAGATGAAAAAGTTAATTTCAATATTTAACGTACTGATGTTGGTGGTTGTTACTGCCCAGGCCCAGAAGGTAGGGGGGCCAAGTAAGAAGTGCCCTACATGTGGTTTGTCTGTAGCAAAGTGCCAGTACCATGGCAAACATCCAAAGCCAAGTAAAAATAAGCCTGCAGCAAATAAGCCAAATAAACCTTCAGTATCAAAATCAACCGCAGGAAACATCAATGGCCATGACTGGGTGGACTTAGGCCTATCAGTAAAGTGGGCTACCTGCAATGTAGGTGCCAACAGTCCAGAGGATTATGGTGATTACTTTGCTTGGGGGGAGACAAGCACTAAAACTCGATATTACTGGGATAACTACTTTGACGATAAAAGTGATCATGTGGGCATATTAAAAGAATCAGACTTTGGTATTTATAGGATTGGCATTTTGACTCGAATTACGCCCGAAAGTGGAGATGATGCTGCAAATGTATTATGGGGTAATTCTTGGCGTATGCCAAATCAAAAAGAGTTTATAGAACTTTGTAACAGATGTATATGGGCATGGACAAGAATGAATGGTCATAATGGATATCTTATCACAGGTCCAAATGGAAATAACCTATTCCTTCCTGCAGCTGGTATGATTCGAGATACAGATAATAGACATGAAGGCGAATCAGGTATGTATTGGACGAATTCTCTTAGCCCAGAAGTCTCATTTCGTGCAACATATTTCTTATACGATATTAGTGAACAAAGTTGCAGTGAAATGTGGCGCAGTGATGGTCTTACAATTCGTCCTGTTATAGAATAGAAAACAGCAATGTGTTTTCTTGATACACAATGAATAAAATTCACTTGATATGAAACAAGTACTAATGATTTTTATGGTATTGTTAGCAACTTCTGCTATCAATGCTCAAACCAGTGGAAATAAACGTAACAAGTGTGTCACTTGCGGCAAACTTATTAATGCCTGCCAGTACCATGGCAAGCATCCTCGACCAAAACCACCAGTGGGTTCATCAAATAATCGTGAAGTGCAAAGAGCACAAGAACTTAATATGTATCCAGAATGGTTTGAACAATCAACAATGAAAGCAATCCCAATAAGTGGTGGGAGAACCTTGATTGTGTACAATAAACTTCAAAATTACACAACCTGGAATGATGAACCAGATACAATGACAATCCCAGGTATTCCAGGAAGTTGGAATAAGAAGATTGACAAAAGAACATACGACGCAATAGCTTCAAGTGCATTATATGTGCCAGCGCAAGGTCTATATGGTGGAAGTAGACTAAATTCTAAAAGTAGCGCATCTCCAACTTATCGAATAAGCTATTATAGAATTAACGGAAGATTAGAAAAAAGAGTAGAGACAATACCAAAATCTGAAGAAGGTAAAATATTGATAGTTGATGTCATTACTAAAAGTGGTAGTGAAGAAATAGAATGCGGGGGAGAGACGGAAATAAATGAGGATGGTAAAATCCGCAGAGAAAGTACGAAAAAATATATCACTATATCATTTTATCCTAATAGGGTTATAGAAAAGTCAAATGGCACATGGCATGACGTTGACGAGTCAACTGAAAGAAAAGTAAACGTGTCGTCTTCAGCATCAGCATCAACAATCATTAGAGTTATTAGAAGGTGAAAAACTTTTTTTATTTTTTTACATTGTACTGTTGGAGGTGTTTTATATTTAATAAACATGAAAAGAAGTAGTGTTTTAGAATCTCGTAGGAAAAGTGTAAGTCCTGCTGTTCGCCAGAAAGTGAATCTTTCTTTTCAGATAGTGAATAGAATTCATGAGGTGTTGACAGCTAAAGGCTACAAACAAAAGGATCTTGCCAATATGTTAGGAAAGTCGGAGGCAGAAATAAGTAAGTGGATGCGTGGTACTCATAATTTCACGCTTGATACGATAATGAATATAGAGGAGGTTCTAAATGAACAAATACTTGTTGTGTATTCACCTCGTCATGAAGTATCTTGTGCCGTATCATGAAATCATTGAGTTTGGAGCGGAATCTATAGATTTTATAGAGATTCCGCTTGAAACTCGGGTATATTTTACATAGATTAACGGTAGGGCTTAGCTTTTAATCTTGAGGCGAACCCATAGTTATAGAAGTGGGGTCATATATATAGGAAGGAATTGAAAACCTTGCTCTTCCTTGTAATCCATGCTGTGTATGATGTATGGAATGTGTATCTGTCCAGAGAACTTTTTCCTGAACTTTTCTATTGAGGAGAAGGTATAGTTCTTTCCTGACTTTACTTCTACAGGGCAAATGTTGTGAGCATTGGTAAGTGTTGGTTTCTCTACAAGAAAGTCAATCTCCATTCGATCCTCTGCAATATCAGAGTTCCTGCTATAAAAGTATAGAGAATGTCCACTTGCTAATAGCATCTGGGCTACAATATTCTCCACCAACATACCTTCGTTGATTTCCAACTTGTCAAGCATAAGTTTCTGATAAAGTTCTTCTCCTTGAATCAGTTTCTCATCGAAAGCATGCGAAATCAGTAGCCCTGTATCACTCATGTAGCATTTAAAGACAAGGTCATTACGTTTGAGCTTCATTCCAACTTGTGGCTCTGTCACATTGTAGCACGTGTTAACAAATCGTGCATCTTTCAACCAAAGGAACGATGATTCATAACTTCTATACCGAGCACCATTCTCAATATCTGATAGCTTGAATTTCTTTTCATGTTTCTGTAGTTCGCCGGGTATCTGGTCCCATACAGCCTTAACCTTTTCAGTATAACCTTTCACGTGCTTATCAATACTCTTGCGATAAAGAGACAAAATATCGCGTTTCACCACATCGACCTTCTGAAAATTCTTCGTCTCAACAAATTTTGCCACAGCCTGTGGCATACCTCCTACAATCAGATACTGGCGGAACAATGTCATCGTTTTGCGATGCATAGGCCCCATTGGCATTTTCTTTTCAAAGCAATGTTTTACAAATGGCCATGTCATCTCATCACCAAGTGCCCACAGAAACTCCTCAAAATCCATAGGATTCATAGGAAGCGGGCGTTCTTCTGATGGAATAAGAATGTCCTTAGTATTCTCATTGATACTAACCAAGGAACCTGTTTCTATGTAATCATAGCGTCGGTCTGCAACAAGATGCTTTATGGCCTGCCTTGCCATGGGATATTTTTGAACTTCGTCGAAGATAATTAACGACTCTCTCTCGAAAAGTTGCACTCCGGCAACATTTTGGAGAAACATAAGGAAGTTGTCTGTCTCGTTCAGATATTCATCAAAGACAGCTTTCATCGATTTGCTGATATGTGCGAAGTCAACAAGAATATACGATTTGTATTCTTTCTTTGCAAACTCCTCAACAATATAGCTCTTACCTACACGACGAGCGCCTTCTACAAGAAGTGCTACAGCTCCTTGCTCTTCGTTCTTCCACTTTACGAGTTCATCATAAATCTTTCTTTTCATGTGAAATTCAACGTTTTTATAGTGCAAAGGTACAACTTAATCACCAAAAGGAGATTTTTTTATAGACTTTTTGCACCAAAAGGAGATTTTTTTCATAGACCTTTTGCACCAAAAGGAGATTTTTAACGGCAAATCTTGAGGCGAACCCATAGCCAACGTGGAATCATCCTCCAAAAGAATACAAGGATATGATAGCGCCAGTCGATGGTGACTACCGCTTTCTTTTTCTTCAGGGCTCGAACAATCTGCCTTGCCACATCGGGTGCCTTCAGTTGCATGGGGAAATTGCTATCCTTGATGAGTTCGGTAGTAACAAAGCCAGGACGAATGTCGGTAAAATGAATGTTCAGCCCTCGGATGTGTGCCTGCTGAGTGAGGCATTCCATATAGAAGCTCTGGAAACGCTTGGTAGAAGAGTAGGCTGGTGCAGCACCTAATCCCTTGGTGCCGGCAATGCTGCTGATGCAGGCAATATGCCCCTCTTTCTCGGGGTGCTCTGCAAAGTAGGTGTACACAGCGGTAATCATGCGTGTAAATCCCATGGTATTGGTCTGTACCGTGTTCATCTCCTTCTCTAAGTCCAATGCCACATTCTGGTAACCGATACCGCTGCTATGCAGGTAAAGGTCGATGCCATTCATCTGCTCTATCAGCTGCAGTAATTGCTGGGGAGCCTGTTCTTCGTTGATGTCGATGCGTGCAGTTAGCACGTCGCCGTTTATGGCCTCCTTTGCCTGTTGCAGCAGTTGTTCCCTGCGACCGCATATGGCCACCTGCCAACCGCTTTCTGCCAGTATCCTTGCCACTTCATAGCCAATGCCCGAGGTGGCTCCCATAACAATTGCCTTGTTCTTGCTTGTCATTTCAGATAATTATAGATTTCCTGTGTCCAGTCCTTACCGTTTTCGGTAAGGAAAGTATGAATACCTAGTGCTTCGGCTGCCTGTGTGTTTCGGATCCCATCGTCAAGGAACAAAGTCTCATCAGGATTCAGTCCTTCGCTTTCAATTACATGCTTGAAGAACTTGTCGGATGGTTTCATGGCACCACACTTGTAACTCATGTAAACAGCATCCATGTAATGATCTAATCCATGCCCCTTGCCATCAAATTCCTCGCTCAGTACCCAGCTCATCATGAAAGGGTTTGTGTTTGATAGCAGGATAACACGATAACCTTCCTTTCGAAGGCGTTCCAGAGCATCGAAGTTTCGTTGAGGCACTTCTTTGGCATAACCCATCCAGGCATGCTTGCACTCGTCATAGGTAAGTTCACGACCAACTAGTTCGCTCAGTTTCTGCCTAAACTCCTCTGTTCCAATCTTGCCTTCTTCGATATCGCCAAAGATACCTTTCTGGGTATAAGGGTTAAGGTGTTCTTCTGCATCTTTTAGGCCTAGGGCAGAAAAGCGTTTTAGCGCTTCGGGGTGACTTATGGTGATAATAACACCACCCATGTCGAATAGAATGTTCTTAATCATCGTGCTGTTTGTAAAGTTTCTACAAAGATACGTGTTTTTTGTGGGATAATGATTATTTTTGCATTATGAAATTGAATAATGCGTTAGAAATACCTGTAGAACAGCATCCTTTGGAACCTTTTCTGCCTGCCAATGGAAAGTTGCTGATGTTAGGTTCGTTCCCTCCACAGCAAAAAAGATGGTGTATTCATTTCTATTATCCTAACTATTCTAACGACATGTGGCGAATCTTCGGTCAGGTATTCTTTAATGATCCCCTTCACTTTGTAGATACCGCACAGAAGACTTACCGAAAGGATGATATCGTGGCATTTCTGAATAGGATAGGAGTGGGAATTTATGATACCGCCTGTGCTATTCGAAGATTACAGGACAATGCTTCGGATAAGTTTTTGGAAGTAGTAACAGCAACAGATGTTGAGGCTTTGCTTGCCAGGATGCCTATGTGTCGCGCAATTGTTACTACAGGACAGAAGGCAACCGATACTTTATGCGCACATTTTGGCATAGAGCAGCCAAAGATGAGCAGCTATACAAAATTTGCCCTTGATGAAAAGGAGTTCCGCCTATACAGAATGCCCAGTTCATCAAGAGCTTATCCCATGTCGTTGGTAAAAAAGGCTGCTGCCTACCAGCCTATGTTCGAGGAAATCTTTAATCTGGATAGATCATTTTGCGAGTAACGCCTCCGTCAATGGTAATGGTCTGGCCATTGATGAAGTCGTTTCCTTCCTGGCAAAGGAATACTGCCATGCGCGTAATGTCGTGTGGCATACCCACACGTCCTGATGGATGGAAATCGTGGTCAATATCACGTAGCACCTCATCTTCCTGCACATGAATCCAACCCGGAGCAATGGCATTTACCGTAATACGGAAAGGTGCCAATGAAACGGAAAGTGCATGTGTTAGTGAATAGATTCCACCCTTTGAGGCAGAATAGCCTTCTGTTCCAGGTTCGCTCATAAGGTAACGTGAAGAGCAAAGGTTGATGATTCTTCCATACTGGTTATTGCCGTTCTTCTGGCGCAGGCATGCCATAAAGCGGGCCGTGATGAAGGCCGAGCGCAGGTTTGTGCTGATTACCTTGTCGAACTCTTCTACGGTAATCTCGGTAATGGGTTTAAAGTTACCCACACCTACGTTATTAATGATGATGTCTATGTCGCCCCAACTCTCTGCTAAATCCTGCAAGCATGCTTCCAACTTTTCTTTGTCTGTTACGTCTGTCGGATAGAATTGTGCTCCTGTGGCATCCTGCACTTCTTTTCCAAGTTCTGCATTGATGTCGCAGAAGGCAACCTTGTCGCCTTCCTGGCAAAAAGCCTCGACCATGGCACGCCCTATTCCGTGGGCGCCACCTGTTATAAAAACGCGTCTTTTATTCATATGATTTTATATCTTCATCTTCATTATAATAATTAGGCTGCAGCATTTCGTTGGTATGCTGTATGGCGGTATTCTGAATGGCGTCATTGTGTCCCGTAAGGGCGGCAAATGGTGCGAATTGTGCTGCACGTGCCATCATGCTCATTCGCGAATGCGTCTTTGAAACAGGATGTGGCAGGTTGATGATGTCGTCATAGTTTTCGGTCATGCCTTGTGTCCTCCTATCTGTTTGTTACGGTCAATGGCAGTTGCTCCTTCGTCAAAGTTCAATCCTTTTAGGATAGCATTCTTGCCATATCGTTTCTTGATGTTCAGCAGGGTCTCCTGTATTCGTCGTTCCTTGGCCAGTTCTGCCTCTTCCTCCTTGCGTTTCTTCTCCTTTGCCTCGTAATCCTCGAAAAGGTCTAGTTGAACGACTTCCGACTGCCTGCAGGCCTTCTCTTCACTAATGACGTGATTGGTGGTGATGTTCAGTCGCCTGATTAGCAAATCTGGGTTTACGATACGGTCGAAAACCTCTAGTACGGCTTTTGCAATCATGCTTGCCGAAGACGTGTGCCGGTCAAGGTTGATGGTGCCATGTGCATGTTTTGGAACCTTTCTGCCATAGTAGTCGGTTACTACCTCGCCATGGTATTTGTTGCTGATTTCTGGATTGGTTAGACTCTCTATGTCATAACCAATGGTAACGATAATCTGGTTGGTTACCAGATGCTTGCTAAACAGGTTTAGCGCTGCGGCATCTGCCATTTCATGAATTACTACGCGTGCCTTCTTACAGGTATAGGCTTCGGTAAGTACCTGCCCGTTGCTAAATGAATTGGTCTCTGGTCGATAGGCCTTTATGTAATTCATGGTACAGGGTTCCCATCCCCATGCATGGTCAATCAGCAGTTCGGCATTTACGCCAAACAGCTTATAGAGTAGTTCTTCATGCTCCAATGATGCTCTTGCCAGCTTTCCCATGGTGTCAATTCCATAGATTGCCAGCCGTTGTGCAATACCTTTTCCTACTCGCCAGAAACTGGTAAGGGGCTTGTGATTCCAAAGTTGCCTGCGATAGCCCATTTCATCCAGTTCGGCAATACGCACGCCATTCTTGTCTGCGGGGATGTGCTTGGCAACAATATCCATTGCCACCTTGCAAAGGTACATGTTTGTTCCGATGCCGGCAGTAGCGGTAATGCCGGTTTCGTGTAGCACGTCTTCTATCATCTTCTGGGCCAGTTGCCTAGGTGTCAGCTTGTAGGTGTCAAGATAGTTGGTAACATCCATGAACACCTCGTCGATGCTGTAGACATGAATATCCTCGGGAGCGATGTATTTCAGGTAGATGTTGTAGATACGTGTGCTGTAGTCGATGTAGAGCGCCATGCGGGGTGAGGCAGCAATATAGGTAAGCTCTAGTTCTGGATGCTGCTTTAGTTCTTTATCCTTGAACGATTTTCCCGTGAATCTTCCATATGGTGCTTTCTTCCTGCGCTCGTAGTTCACCTCTTTTACTTTCTGCACCACCTCGAACAAACGTGCGCGACCGCCCACTCCATACGCCTTTAGCGATGGAGATACAGCCAGGCAGATTGTTTTCTCGGTACGACTCACATCTGCTACTACCAGATTGGTACTAAGAGGGGGTAGCTCCCTCTCAACACACTCTACTGATGCGTAGAACGATTTCAAGTCGATGGCGATGTAGCATCTAGGTTTCATTCTAGTGCAAAAATACAATCTTTTTTTTAAGGTTTAAAAGTTTAAGGGTTTAAAAGTTTAAAGGTTTGACTTCGTCGCACTCTCCGTAAATTTGTTTCTTTCACAAAAAATCCATATTTTTGCATTTCGTACAATTTAAATGGGAAAATATGGATCTGATAGAATTAAAGAAAGACTGCTCTGTTAAACAGAAAAAAGGTATACACTTTATTATGGCTTCTGTTGTTATTTGGGGAATGATAGCAGTTGTTCATTCTTTGTCTGTACCTATTGAAACAAAGAACCTGCTAACGTTTTGCTGTTCCACACCCTTGATGCCTTTGGCGTATGCTTTCTCTAGACTGTTGAAGATAGATTTTCAGCAGAAGGATAATCCTTTGACAAAACTTGGACTGCTCTTCTCAATCAATCAGATTGTCTATCTCTTGATTGTGATGTGGGTGTTTGCTGCCGTTCCCGAGAAGATGCTGATGGTATATGCCATGGTATTCGGAGCACATTTGATGCCTTATAGTTGGTTGTACGATTCAAAGTCGTACTTGGTGCTTTCTATCCTGATACCAATTGTAGCTTTGGTTATGGGCCTAACCCTTTCTGCATGGACTCTTGCTGTATGCATGCTGGTTATAGAGGTGATATTCTGCATGCTTTTGATAAAAGAGGTGAAGGGGTTGATAAAAGTTTAAAGGGGCGCAGAGTCGCAAAGACTCAGAGACGCAAAGTTATCTTTAAATGAGGAATAAAAAAGAGGATTGAATTCAATCCTCTTTTATCAATATTATTCAGTTATTTCGCTTCTGAAAGGAACCAGTTTACAGTCCAGTCTACTGATTCTCCTGGCTTGAGAACTTCGTAGGCACCTTGTGCTTCTAGTTCTACATACGCCTTTCCCTGGTGAACGTATACCTGAATTTCTGCTTCATCTGGTGCTGGTTGAGAAGGGTCTAGATCAGGGAAACGTTTAGTAAGCTTCAGACCATTGTTTACATAGCTCAACCATCCCTTGCCGTCAGAATTAATCTTTCTTTGCTTATCTACGTGGTTAATGTCAAACCATGCTAGGTTGTTTTTCTGTACAAATGGCATGAGGCCGGCGGGAGTGATTTCCTCTACGTTTGCCTCGAAGAAGATAGAACCTTCGGCGGGTACGCGGGTAATTTCCCAAGGGGCAACCTTTCTAGGTTCACCCGATTCATTAATCATGGTGTAGGTAATGCTAAAGCAGTTGTTTTCCTTGTCGGCAACAAACTTCTTCTTGATGCGGATAGGGAACTTCTCTGATAACTGACTGGTCATGACAAGACCATTCTCAATATCCTCTACGCTATATGCCATGATATCATGTTCGCGTACAGGAGGCCAGTTCCATTCTTTCTGAGGACTTGTCCAGAAGGTACTTCCGTACATGTTTGGTGCAGGAATCTGCGATAGAACTTCCTGGTCGTTGAAACACAGATGGGTAATTCTTCCTCCGCGTGCAGCATCAATTACCATGGTCATGGAACCTACGGTAAGGGTATGCTCATCTCTTTCTGTTGGTTCTGGCATGAACCCCTGGGCATTTGCCTGGCAACTTATTGCTGTCATAATTAGTAATAGTCCAAATATTCTTTTCATTTCTATAGGTAATAAGGTTTCATCGGATGTAGTTCAGGGGTGCCCATGGTTCACGTTCAGGAACATCTCCTTCACCTGTATGGATCTTAGTGAGCAACCATGCCATGTTGTTGGCCAGTGTGCGCATGGTCTGCATGCCTTCGGTATCCAATGCTGTCTGACCTTCTGCACCTCCATAGCTGATGTTCCAGTATTGTGAGGTAACGATAGGCATGTTCATCATTTGGAATGGCATCTGCAGGCATTGGAATGCTGCTGTAGCGCCACCACGACGGCAAACGGTCAATGCTGCAGCAGGCTTGTTCTGCACCTTTGCACCACAGAACATCATGCGGTGAAGCACGTTCAGCACATTACCCGAAGGGGTTCCGTAATATACAGGTGAACCTACAATCAGGGCGTCGCTCTGGTTCATCTTGCTGATGATCTCGTTGCACACGTCGTCGTTAAAAACGCAGAGACCTTTTCCCTGCTGACGGCACATGCCGCAGCCAATACAGCCTCTGACAGCCTTGTTGCCAATCCATACAATCTCGCTGTCAATTCCGTTTAAGGTCAGCTGCTGGGCAATCTGGCGAAGTGCGGTAAAGGTGTTGCCCTTTTGACGGGGGCTTCCGTTTAGCAATAATACTTTCATATTGATGATTTGTTTATTTCGTTAGTACAGATGCAAATTTACGCTTTTTTTGGAATCAGTTATACTGAAAGGCCAATCTTTCGCTTCCATCCCAGCAATAGATTATGCCACAATAGGTAAATCCTGCTTTCCTGATGGCGTTTTGCATAGGTTGATTGTCGCGATGTGTATCAATACGGATGGTAGCATAGTGCCGAAGGGCAAAATCCATACATGCTTCAAAGATACCTTTTACCTTTCCAAGACTGGCAATTCTGTGGATGGTGGCATAGGGATTATCGTTGCTCCATGCTCCATCGTATATCTTCTCATAGGTGGGGTCGTTTCCCCCTCTCAGTACAAATGTACCTACTATCTCGTTGTTTTCCTGGCAGAGGAAGCAGTCGGCATTATTGATGTCTTCCTGTATCAGTTCGTCACAAGGATAATCATCACCCCATTGAGTGGGGTTGCCTGTCTTTACCATGAAGGCCCTTGCATGGGCAAAGATTTCCTTCATCTGTGGAATGTCCTGTTCTGTTGCCTGCCGTATTGTCATCCTTGCTTTTATTTACATGGCAGGCTTGATGTTCAGGTTTACACCTAGCGACTGTTCGCTGTCAATGATTGTCCAGCTGCCACCAGGGTAGAAGTGCTCTACACGCTTTTGGTAGCCACGGTCAACAAGTTCGTTTACTACAGAATCACGACGGTCGCCTACGGCAAAGCCCAAGTGATGAACACCATAGCCATGTTCCTTGATAAACTCGTTGTATGTATTAGGATTGTCATCAATCACCTGGTGAAGCTCGATGATGAATCCTTGTGGTGCTGTAATCGAGGCAAGTTTCAGGCCATATTTGTAGTTCTTGCCATAATACATCAGGTTAGGGTCGGTAGTATCAACGGTTTGATGCACCTTGATTTCAGGAACAGGTACGTTCAGCAGCTCTGCCCCCTCGCGTGCAGCAACCTCAATATCCTCAACGATAATGGCAATCTGAATAAATCCGTTCAGGTCCAATGGGTTTTTCATAACGCCACGGTCGGCTTTTAGCTGCAGCTTGCGGTTCTGTGCCTCCCATAGTTCTGGGTTGGTTATCTGCAATGAATCCTTTACTGTGTTCTCTTCCTGTGTAGTCTTAGGTGCCTTGTTGCATGATGCAAGTAACATTGCCAATATCATGCATGAAAATATGAATGTCTTTTTCATGGTATTTATGCTTTTGCTTGTGGTGAATTAGGGTCAATCATCATGAGTTCAATCTTATTGCCATCTGGGTCGTGAATCCATGCCTGCCAGTTAAGGTCGGACGACGTCTTTGGTTCTTGGTCAATCTCTACTCCGATCGATCTCAGTCGCTCTACATCCTCTACCAGGTTGTCTGTCTCAAGGCAGAGGTGCTGGAAACCACGAGAGTTCCATCCTGTGTTAGGATTCTCTCCCTCGCCATTAGGTATCAGTTCCAGATAAACGCCATCGGCAATGCGTACATAGTGCAGCCAAGGTTCGCCTTCGTCGTTATCCTGAATGCCCACCAGTTTCATGCCAAGTTTGTTGCAATAGAAATCAAGTGATGCCTCAATGTCCTTGCACACAAAGCATGCATGACCCAGGCCCACATAGCCTTCGCGACCAAATTCGTATGGTGCCTCGTTGCTTTGCATCTGAACAGATTCGGGGGTGTACTCCTGCAGTTCAATACCATTGCCATCTGGGTCGTAAAGCCATAGGTTCTTGCAGTTGCTCTTCTCAATTTCTGGTTCTGGCGAGTCGATGTAGCCCTTCTCGTAGATCTCCTGCAAGGTCTTGCGGATATCTCCAACGGTTACGCATAGGTGATTATAGCCTGTCTTCTTGAAATCCAGGGCATAGTCACGGTCGTTCTGTCCGCCATAGAATAGTTCCAGGAAATGACCCTTGCAAATCTTAAGGTAGATAATCCATGGGTCACCATTCTCGTGATGAAGTTCGAAAACCTTCTTCCATCCAAATACGTTTTCAAAGTACGCTACAGTCTTGTCCATGTTCAATGGATTCAAGGCGATGTGTGCAATGTCTTTAATCATTTTGTGTTATGGGTTATGAGTCGCTTTGCTTCGGTTTAAGTGGTTCAAACCTTTTAAACCTTTTAAACTTTTATCTTATCTCTGCAGGACCGTAGTTAATCTTCACGCCCTTCAGTTCAACAACATATGGAAATCTCTTGTCCTCGCTTTTGGCAGGGGTGAGCAGGCCATTCAGTATTCCTTCGCAGATTGCACCCACATCTTCTACTCTCTGAGCGGTTTCCAGATTGTCGCCCCAGTAATGACCAGGGTAAAAGTATTGAATGCCATAGTTCTTGATGAAGCGTTCCATGCGCTGGCATGATGCCAGTTCTGTAGAGAGGTTTGTAAACACCAGCAGGTTGCCTGAACCAAAGGCGTCGCTGCTAAATCCATAGTGGTTATCCTTGTCGATAAAGGTTGTAGAACCAGGTGTGTGTCCTGGGGTGAATACCACTTCAATCTCGCGTCCGCCAAGGTCGAACACCTGTCCATCGGTAAGATAGTGCTTCTTTCCCTTGTATGCCCCTTCGGCTAGGATGGCTTCGTCTGCTGCGTTGATCCATAGTTCATCCCATTCGTTCATCTCTCCGATGTGGTCGCCATGTCCGTGGCTGATGATGAGCGTTACAGGTTTCTTTACCAGGTCCTCGGCAATCTTCTTCAATCCTGGAATTTTAGTACCGGCATCAATAAGGATGGCCGACTTGCTACCCTCGATGAGGTACACAGATTCGTTAAATACAAGATTTCCGTTGCCATGCCAGGTGTGTTCATCCAGCTGGCGGAATTCTACGTCATTGTTCTTGAATACAGTCTTCTCCTTGAAGTTGCTCTGTGCAAAAGAAGAGATTGAGCATGTCAAGGCAATTACGAGTGCTGTGAGGTGTTTCATGATATTCGGGTTTTAGGTTAAGTTGTTTTTGCAAAGATACGAATTATTCTTGAGACGCGTATTGCTTTTCCCAGAATTTATTCCATTACTTAGCCTTGGATTGATAGTTCTGAAATGGCAAATGTACAGGCTTATCGGTAAAGGCGTCAATTATATATTGTTTCATGTTCAGTAAATGTCAGTTTTGTCTACTTGCCGGCGTTTGTTCCCTTACGGATTATCCTTGCTGGGTTTCCTGCAACAACTGAGTCGGGTTCAATATCGTGTGTCACAACACTACCAGCACCAACAATACAACGCTCACCAATTGTTACTCCAGGGCAGATGGTAACATTTCCACCAATCCATGTATCAGCACCAATCTTTATCGGAAGAGATTTCTCTACCGGCTTGCGTCTTTGCTCATAATCAAATGGATGCTGAGGTGTATAGAAATGACAATCTGGTCCTATCAAGCAATTGTCGTCGATCTCGATAGGAGCATTGTCAAGGAATGTGCAGTTCTGGTTGATAGTTACATTCTTTCCTATCTTTATCCTGAAACCAAGGTCGCAACGGAATGGAGGCAGAACGATAGATGACTCATCCATATTTGGCAGCAATTCCTTTTGCAGTAATTTCATCTCATCCAGATTATCAAAAGATAGGTTGTTGTTAATCTTCATTGAGAGGTAGTAAGCCTTGCCATGAAGTTGTGCTATTTCTGCGTCAGAGTAATCATATAATTCTCCTGCAAGGAGTTTTTCAAGTTCTGTCATTTGCTTTTCCATGAATTTATTCCAACTTTATTTTCAATATGTTAACAGAAAATGGGGCAACATCAAAACTTATCTTATTGCGTTTTGCTTTAACCATCTCTGTTACGGGGTAAATGGATTTGGGGTTGTTGAGTGTGTTCTCGTCTGTGCCATTGGCTGAGGCTAGACGGGTGAGGGTGACGTCTTCTGGTGCCGAGGTATCGATGCTACAGTTGCTCAGGTTAATCTCTCCTGGAGCAAAGCCTTCGCCTAGATTCACCACCTTTACATACATTATCTTATTGACTTCGTCGATGGTGGCCGATGCAAATACACCTTCCATCATCAGACCTTTCTGAAGGCGGCAGCAGATGTCAAGCTGACCATCCACATAGCAGCGAAGGCTGTCGCCATCCACTTCTACCTGCAGGTCATACCATCGGTTCGGTTCTACCGTAAAGTTCTTCTGTGGTGCAATGGCTCCACGACTGCCCTTGTAAGTCTGCTCTACGCAGTTGCTGCTGTTGCCCCATCCGGCTACATTGTACCACTGATAGTTGTAATCGTCAGTATAACCCACGAGTAGAAGGAACCCCTGATCGCCACTCTCTTTCATTGCCTGCACACGATAGGTGTAGTGATCTGCGTCAATCGGCTGCGGACAGATACTCATGGCAGGCTCCTTGGTCGAGCGCTGCACGTAGTCGCCTTCTTCCACGCTCCAACGTCCCTCGGTTGGAGTCCATTGGTCAAAGTTTGCTAACTTCACCTCCTTGCCTTCGACGATGAGCTGAGGGTTGCGGAAATGCACATTGGTGTGCCATGCGCCAAGTCCTACATGCACAGGAGTCTTGGTTTCCTGCTTCTTGGCTACGGGTTTGTTCAGTTCCCATGTGCAACTGGTCTTGAGTACTCTTGTACCAATATTGTTGGCAAAAAGTTTCTGCACATAATATGATGGAGTACCCATCGTTTCGTGTGAATTAAAGCGAATCATGTCGGGACGCCAGCGGGCATCGTTCTCGTTGACGAAAATAGGAGCGTAGGAGTTCATGGCTACTACGTCCGAATTATTCTCCATGCCCATCATATACACGGCTTCGCCCAAAGCAGCATTGAGGTTGCCTATTACGCCATGCTGACTTGTAACGGCATATTCTCCTACATAAACCTGATGCTGGTCACGAGGATAGGAGTCGTACTTCGTGAAACGCTCGGCAAACCAGTCGGGTGAGCGATAGTAATGTTCATCTACCATATCTACCGGATGGTCATTTCGCCAGCTTGGGTCGTCTGTTCCCCACGACTCTACATTGCCTATACACTTCACCTCAGGATAGCGAGTCTTGATGGCGTTGTAGAATTGGATGTAGCGTTCGGGGTAATGGTTCGACTGGTCGTAGTTGTCGTCTAGATGATAGTTGTAATTCTCATTGCCAATCTCAATATACTCTAATCCGAATGGTTCCGGATGACCATTCTCTGCTCGAAGTTTACCATAAGGGGTCGAAACATCGCCGTTGGCATACTCCAGCGCGTCAAGACATTCTTCAATCCAAGGGTCAATCTTGTCGTATGGGTCGCAACCACCATGCCAGATGCCTACGTTGACCACAAAGAGTGGCTTTGCTCCCAGATCCTCGCTTAGCTGCAGGAATTCGTGAAAACCGATTCCATCTGTAGTGCGATAACCCCAGTTCACGTTCTGGTGTCCTTCGCGCTCTTCGATAGGACCGATGGTGCGTTTCCAGCGGAAGGCATTGTCAGGCGTATTCTGACCCTCCACAAAGCAGCCGCCAGGGAAGCGGAGGAAACGTGGATGCATGTCGGCCAGCATCTGTGCCAGATCAGGTCGCATACCGTTGGGGCGGTTCTTGAAGGTAGGAGGGAAAAGACTCACCACGTCGAGCTGCAATGTTCCTGCCTTATCGCCCGTAAGTGTAAACTGAGCCTTTGGGTCGTTCGCGGTAGCCTTGATGGTGGCAATATATTTTGCCCATTCTGTATTGGCATTCACGTCTATATTGGCCGATCCTAATATCTTGTTCTGGGCGCTTACAAGCGAAGCTGTCAGTTTTCCATTATATCCTTGATTACTTTTTGCAAAGAAACTCAGCTTGTATTCAGTACCTGCTACTGCATTCATACCCCAGAATCCATCGTTTTGCACGCCATCGCCCGCCTTTGTGATTGTAAGTTCGAGTGCATTATGCTGCACCTTGTTAAGCAGATTACGTTGCGTAAGCGTCAGCTGTGCATTACCTACTGCCAGCCAATGGCTGATGCCCGATGGCGAAGGTTCCTCATCGGTTGGCATGGTATCGTCTTCAAAAGAGCGGTTGCGTATCAGCTCGGCATAAAGGCCTCCGTCGGCTGCATGATTGATATCTTCGTAAAAAAGACCATAGTGTGTCTGGCTGATGGCAGGACCTTGCTGCTCAGCATCGATGTTGATTACTACTTTAGCCTGCTCTGTGCATGATGCGAGCAAGACGATTGCCAAAAGAAGGGTTTGTGCTTTCATTTTTTTTCCAGATCATTCCATGTATCTAATTTTATCCATTGTGCGTGGCTTGGCCTCTGGCGTTTCGTTAGGATAGCCAAGTCCTATGCAATACAGAAGTTCATAACCTTCGGTGAAGTCCATCTTCTGCAGGTAAGGCCTTGCTGATGGCGAGTCCTTTATCCATCGGGCAGAACTTCCAAGGCAGCATGAACCTATTCCCTTTGACCAGGCAGATAGTATGATGTTCTCGCCAAGAAGGCCGCAATCCACCTGACTCATGTCGTAGGTTGTGTCATAGGCAATACAAAGTACGCAGGGTGCATCAACAAAGATGTTCCTGAATCCTTTGCGCTGGCCAATCTGTGGGTTGTCTTTTACCACGGCTTTGGTTATGGAGTCAATCATGGCAGGCGAGAGAACACGTATCTCATATGCCTGGATGTTTCTGCCGTTAGGGGCGTTCACACCGCATTTAAGTATCTCGTCTAATGTTTCACGGCTGATGAGAGAGTCTTTGTAGCTGCGAATGCTGCGGCGGCTCATCATTACCTCTGTTACGGCATCAGAAGGTGATACTGTTGCTATGTTTAGTTCTTTTGGTTTGTTACAGCTTGCAAACAAGAGTGATGCAAGTGCAAGTGTTAGTATTTTCTTCATCGTGTTTGATTTTGATTAGTTAATATATTGTCAAAGTTAGTGCTTTAATCTGACATGCAGATGTTCTCTGACATCTTTAACACGAACTTTAACAAATTTGTGTGGTCGTGGCAAAAAAAATGATGGCAGGGAACAGATACCTTGCCATCATATACCGATAGAATACTAGTTGTCTTTATGTTCTATCCAGATAAGATTATCGGTTTTGTAACCTCTTGCGTTTGCTGCGTGGAGGATTTCGTTACGCGTGCTTTGATCAAGTTTTGGGGTGCGCGACAGAATCCATAGGTAGTTGTCGTTGCTTCCGCCAACAAGAGCGTACGAGTAATCGGGTGCCAGCATCATGACTCGGTAGTCAGAATAGAAGGGGCCAAAGAACGACACCCTGAGCAATCCAGGAATCTCGGTTATCTTTGCCTTGCCAACAGATGTTTTCCATTTCCCGTTCTTTATTCCTTGGTTTGTTACCTTGATAGTACCATTGTCCTGTAGCACATAGGTGGCGGTACATTGCATCATATTGCGCTCAAACTTATGGTCAAAGCGGGCAATCTCATACCATTTGCCTAAATACCTATTAAGGTCTAGTGTGCTGACGGTTGAATTGTCCACGGTTACAGGTGTCTTACATCCAAATATGGAAAGTAAGGGAGTTGCCAGCATTATCATTACCGACAAGAAACCGAAAAGGCATCCTTTTCTTTTTTCATCCTGATAGAACTCAGACTTTGACGCGCCACATTGTGGACAGTTTTCGGGAGCGTCTTCTCCGTAATGTGTATAGCCACACACGGTGCAAATCCATTTTTTCATAATACCCTTTTTTAGTTACAGAATAACAGCCAGTCGCTCTATGACTTGGCAAGGGCAAAGTTATGGATAAATCAAGGTGCCACCACCTGTTTACTGTTGGTTTTATTAATATGAAAAGAAGATTTTATTTGGTTTATGCCTTATTCTTACGTTTTTCTAAAAAAAATCACTATACTTGCATATTTATATGATGTTCTATTCATAAACTAACAGATTCAAGCAATACTGCCTGAAACTGTTTTATGGTTTGAGTGATAACATAGGAGACTACATCTAAAGAATATTTTTGTACTACCAATCATGAAGATAAAGATGGAAAAAGACATAAGCAGGTGCTTCTGGGCAAATACGAAAAACCCGCTTTACGTTGCCTATCATGACGAAGAATGGGGAGTGCCTTGCCATGACGAGCGGATGCTCTTCGAGATGCTGATACTGGAGGGATTCCAGGCTGGATTGTCGTGGGAGTGTGTGCTGAACAAGCGTAAGGCCTTTCGTGAGGCCTTTGATAACTTCGACGTGCATAAGGTTGTGGGTTATGACGAGGCAAAACTGATGGAACTTGCTGCCACTTCTGGGATTATCCGCAATAGGCTAAAGATAGGCGCTAGCGTGGTTAATGCCCGCGCATTCATCGGGATACAGGAGGAGTATGGATCGTTCAACAAGTATATCTGGGGATTTACAGAAGGCAAGGTGATTTACGAACCATGCAACCTGAGAACAACTTCTCCTCTCTCGGACACCATTTCGAAAGACCTAAGGAAACGAGGCATGAAGTTTGTTGGCAGTACGGTAGTCTACTCGTACCTGCAGGCCATTGGGGTAATAAACGGACATCTGGAGGGATGCTGCAGGTACACGCGTGTTTCTCTGTATTGTTTTTAGTTACTTCTTTCAATAAGATTTGTGTGATTCAAAAGCAAGCCTTATCTTTGCAAGTAAATAAAATGTGAACCTGTATGAAAAAACTATTTCTTACTACGCTATTTCTTGCTGCTTTGCTAACGGTTAAGGCACAGACTGTTCGCTTGCCACGAATCATCAGCAACGGCATGGTATTGCAGCGAAATGACTCTATTTCTCTTTGGGGCGAGGCAAATCCAGGAGAAAAGGTACTGATAGTATTTAACAAGAAGAAGGCCGAAGCCGTGACCGACGCACAAGGTAAATGGAGCGTTCGCATGGCTCCACAGAAAGCTGGCGGACCTTATGTGCTAACCATTGGCGACCAAAAACTTACCGATGTATATGTGGGTGATGTGTGGCTTACCTCGGGGCAGAGCAACATGGATGTTCATGTGGATCGCGTGCGCGAAGTATATGCCGATGAGTTTGCTGCCGACCACAACGATAAGATTCATCTTATTCAACTTGACCGTACCTGTGTGCCAGATGGTCCTCACTCCGACATTGGTTCTGGTTCCTACAAGTGGGAGTCGCTCGCCCCATCCAGAACGGGTCACTGGTCGGCTTTGAGCTATTTCTTTGCCAAGGAGATGTTTGAAGAAACAGGTGTGCCTCAAGGCATTATCAATGCCTCGTTAGGTGGCAGTAACATCGTGGCATTCATCAGTCGTGGAAAGCTTGAGGAAGTTGCTCCTGAGTATGTGCGCGACATGGACCGCTTGCGTACGCCTGGCTATCTTGAAAGAAATGCCAGGTTAAGCAACGCCATAGGAAAGGCCTTTGCCGAGGTGCAGAAAGAAGATCCTGGATTGGAAGGAAAATGGATGTCGGCCGACTTTGACGACTCACAATGGCAATTAGTGAATCCTTTTACCCACCGCAACCGCTGGCGTGGCACGCTCTGGTTCCGCAAGGAGATTATCGTTCCCGACTCGCTTGCTGGCCGTGATGCCATTCTTCGACTTGGCTACTGGATTGACAGCGATGATACCTATATCAACGGAACAAAGGTGGGTAGTACTGGCTATGAGTATCCTCCACGCCTTTATAAGGTTCCTGCCAATGTACTGAAGGCTGGCCGAAATGTGCTTACCGTACATCTGAAGACCGGAGGTAACCCAACCATAGCGATGACAGATAAACCTTATCGCCTTGTATTTCCACGCCAACCAGAATCTGCCTATTTCGACATAAATGATCCTGCTATTCCTATTGAGGGCGACTACCGCATGCACGAGGGCATGATGTTGCCATCTCAGCCAGGTGTAGAGGGCGTGAACAACTCAAAGGGTTCGGTTCTTTATGACGGGCAGATTGCTCCTATTGCTAACTATCGCATAGCGGGTATTATCTGGAATCAGGGTGAAACCAATGCCGGACGTCCTGACGAGTATGCCAAGTTGCTTCCTGCCTTAGCTGGCGACTGGCGCTCGCACTTTGGCGAGGTGCCATTCATTATTGTTCAGTTGGCAAATTACACCAATCGTCATACCGATGCCAACTATCAGGGTGGATGGGCAAAGATTCGCGAGGTTCAGCGTGTTTCGGCCGAAACCATTCCAAATGCAGGTATGGCATGTGCCATCGAGATAGGTGAGTGGAACGATATTCATCCACTTCGAAAGAAGGATATTGCACATCGTTGTGCCTTGCAGGCAAAGCGCCTCTACTTGGGCAAGAAAAACCTGGTTGCCACTGGCCCTGCCTACGAATCTGTTTCCTTCGAAGGAGGTAAGGCTATAGTACACTTCCGTGCAGGAACCGACCAGCTGCAGGCACTTCGTGTGGTTGTTCCGGTTGCTTGGCGCCAATGCGACTACAACTATGAGGCTGGCGATCCTCAGCATCTTGAGGGGTTTGCTATTGCTGGCGCTGATGGTCGCTTTGTGTGGGCAGATGCACGTATTGAGGGCAATACCGTTGTTTGTTCATCACCATCTGTACCCGAACCAAAGTTTGTTCGCTATGCATGGGATGATAATCCTGCAGTTTCGCTCTTTGGTGCAAATGGACTTCCTGCTGCTCCATTCTCTAGTAAGTAGTGAGATTAAGAGTTTAAAAGGTTTAAAAGACTCGTAGAATACAAGAATAGCCGCAAAAACAATTGGTTCTTGCGGCTATATTTTATGTTCTGCTTTTGGGATTAGAGTACAAAGGCAAAATTCTCGAGCACGCACATTGACTTTTCTTTTGTGGCTGACTCGAATACAAAGAAGATGGCATGCTTGCCGCTCATCTTGGCAAGTTCGCCTACTGGTGCTGTCATTTCGGTAAGTGTCTTAGGCATGTCTGCCTTGAGTTCAATACGACCTACTTCCTTTCCGCCTTGCGAAACCCAAGGACGGTCTACCATGATACGGATTACACCATCAATACCCTCTGGCGTGAGGTTAAGAGAAAGTTTCACGTCTTTTTTGTCCTGCAGCTTGCTCAGGTTGAAATACTTGTAGCCAACAATTGAACCATCTGTGTTGTTAACCACAGGATTGGTGTTGTTATGCAGGGCGTATGGATGTTCAAACTTGTCTTCTGTTCCGTAGCCACGGTCGATGAATGAACCAAAGTAGGTCTTAGGAGCTCCGTGGATGGTAACCTTAGGACCGGTGTGCCAGCAGCAGATGGCAGCAGGGTGACGCTCGAGTGGGTCGAGACCTTCGAGTGAGAATCCTTCAGAGGTTACCTCGCCCTCGCTGATCATTACCTTGCCTCCTGCACCTTCTTCAACCTTTACGGTTATTGGTGCCACCATTGCCTGACGTGCGTATTCATCATAGCCTGTCTGTCGGTGATAGAACACATACCACTGACCATTGATTTCGCAGATAGAACCATGGGTGTTACCTGTAACGGTAGCCGAGGCAATGGCGTTGCCTTGCTCATCCTTTTCGCGTGCGCGACCATCGATGATTGTACCGCCATAAGTCCAGGGACCTAATGGTTTGTCGCTATAGGCATATGCCAAGGTATAGTTGGTGCGAGGCATGTTGAATTCTCCCTCAGGCATAAAACGACTGTAAATCAGCACATACTTGTCTTTGATCTTACGCATGGATGAGGCTTCGAAGAAGTGGAAGATTCCTTCGTCGTCGGTTCCCGAAACTTGATTTTCCAAAACTTCGGTACCTGCTTTTACCGTACACATTGTCTCTGGATCGAGTTCGGCCATGTACGATTTCATGAAACCCCAATAACCATACACACGACCATCGTCGTCAACGAATACACCTGGATCGAATCCCAATGGACCAATGGTTTTGTTTGGGTCTTCGTCGCTCCAGTTGCAAACCTCGAACGGACCCTTCGGACTCTTACTCTTGGCAACTAGGCTGTTTCGACCGCCTGCCTGGTCGTTAGGATAGAGGTAGTAGGTCTTTGTGCCATCGGCTTCTACTTTCACCGCCACATCAGGAGCAAAGAGCACATCGCCCTTTATGCTGTCGGGATAGAGTACCTCGCCCTTGGCATTCTTATCAACAACCAGGATTTCACCATCGTATCGCCAGTGGTTCAAGTCTTCTACAGCTGCCGACCATACCACCAGTTCGCGACCGCAGTAGTCGGTAAGGCGTGAGTCGTGCGAACCATAGATGTAGGCACGCATCTTTCCTGGGTTGTCGGGATCCTCAAACACGTAGGGTTCTCCATCAGGAATGTGTTCCCACATTGGGAGGTAGGGGTTACCAACAGTTTGAATTTCATCTGTATTGGCCTGTGGCGTTTCTTTCGATGACTGGCAAGATGTCATAGCACATACAGCCAGAAACATGGATGTTGTAATAAGGGATGTTTTCATGTTATTAATAAGTTAATATTTTGTGTTCTTTATAAAGGTGTAGGCAAAAGTACAAGATTAATCTGATAAAACCAAATACTTTTTTGTTCTATTCATATGGATGCATCCAAGATATAATAGTATAAAAAAGTTTAACTTCTAGGTTTTTCAAAAAAAAGTCACTATACTTGCAAATAAATTCTATCCTAAACAAACAGAATGAAAAAGATATTTGCATTATTCTTGCTGATGGCAATGGCTGTCATTGCCCAGGCACAGGTCAAGAAGGTATCTGTTCTTGGCGACTCGTATTCTACTTTCCAGGGTGCAAATCCTGAAGGCTATGCTCCGTTTTACCCTAACGACCGTAATGATGTTACCGAGGTGGAACAGACGTGGTGGAGCCTCTATATCAAGGCTATGGGGTATGAACTTGACAAGAATAATTCTTGGGGAGGTACTACCATCTGCAATACTGGTTACGGACAGAGGGATGTAACAGCCAGCTCGTTTAATGCACGCGCAGGACTTCTGGGCAATCCAGACATCATCTTCTTGTTTGGTGGCACGAATGATGCATGGGCAAACTCTCCGATTGGTGAATACCAGTATGCCGACTGGACTGATGAGGACTGCAAGGCATTTCGTCCTGCATTGGCTTGTCTGCTCAATAAACTGCACACCCTTTATCCCGAGGCTGAAATCTATTCAATACTCAATTCTGAACTAAAGGAGGAAATCAACGAGTCGAGCCGTGAAATCTGCAAGCACTATAACGTGCAGCTCATCGAACTTGTTGACATCGAAAAGCAGAACGGGCATCCTTCGATTAAGGGTATGCAGGCTATCTGCAATCAACTGCTAGAGGCTATCAGGAAGTAAAGGTTGCTGGTTTATTTAATTGGCGGATGCGTCGGTTCAGAATTGTTGCATGGTCATAAGTCAATGATCGTGTTTAGTTCTTTACCCTTTGCCAGATCATCCACCAGTTTGTCAAGGATACGGAGGTCTCTCATCCGAGAATCCTCAATATCTTCCACCTTTATGCCGCAGATTCTTCCTTTGACAGTCATTCGTGCTGGATTCTTGGCAGGAGCATTATCGATGAAGTCACCATATGAGGCATCACTTTCAAGCAGCGCTTCAATTTCCTGCTTAGTGTAACCAAAGATCCATTTGGTTACTTCATATACCTCACTTCGTGTTCGTCCTTTTCTCTCTGCCTTTGCTATCAACAGAGGGAATACTTTGGCGAATTTCATTTCAAAAACATCCATATTCTGTGTTTTTTCTCTATACCCATTAAAAGTTTTCCTTGCCAGTTTCTATTCCAAAGTGAAGTTTGACAGTGTGTCTTTGAAATTAAGCCTTGGCAATGTCGTTGCGTCTTACGTCATCTATTCTTGTTCTAGTTTCATAATGTGAACAGGTCGGTCTTCGCTATGATAGAGGTTTGAACAATAGTTCTCCTTGCCAGTATCTATGAAATCGCATTTCTCCATAACTCTGCCAGATGCAGGATTGTCAATGAAGAAGTCTGACCATAGTGTCTGGAAGTTTTTCTTCTCATAGCAATAGTGAATCATGGCTTGCAAGGCTTCTGTGCAATAGCCTTTGTTCCAATGTGGTTTGCCTATCCAGTAGCCAATCTCAGCATCATTCTCGCCAATCTCGATGTTGCTCTTTCCGATGCATGTCCGTGGACATGTTGAGTATCAGTATTTTAGCCTTAAAACGATAGAATAGCGATATTTTCACTTGTTCTATTTTTTTCACACTTCTTTTTAACGTATTTAACGTCTATTAACACGAAATCTGCACGTTTGATGGCAAAATAGGAACATTTTGATACTTTTGACATTGTTTTGACTGCCTTTTCTTGACAAAGTGTTAAACGAAAATATGCATTTTTGATTCATTCGGTGTGGCTCAAATTTGTCAATTTTAGCACTTACTTTCGCGTGCAGAAATGGGCGAATATATTGCAGGAAATCTCATCGGTGGTTATCTCGGTTTGACAGGTTACATGTCCTCCATAGATAAGCCAGCCTTAGCGATTTCTTTGCCTCTGAATAAACGTCGCTTCATTTCAGTAACCTTCTCATCAAGTCGGGCAGGGGAGTACTTATGAGGATTACGTTTTACCTCGTATGCTTCAACCTCACCTTCGAGTGTTTCGGCCACGATGTCGATCTCAAAGTCATCATTATTGCCTTTGGAGTTTACGCCATTGGTTTGCCACCAACCGCCAATCTGCTTGTATCGGCAGCTTTCCATCATCTTCTGACGGAACCAGCGTTC
>JAGHTY010000151.1 GCA_018065125.1 Candidatus Minthousia equi | reverse complement strand
CTCTGGAAGAGAGTTACATGTAGTTGTTCTGAAAGACTGTAATGCCATTTTCAACGACAGCTGCATTTTCAATAGTACTAACACAGATGAATCAATTTTTTTATGAGTATCATCATTCATAACTTCAACGGCAATTGCACCGTAAACGATCATTGCAATTTCTACGGCAAAGAACGCCACGACCCCAGCAGCGAGTCATTAAACCAGCCTATTCCTGTAGAGGCTGAAGTTATTAACCCAATTAACCCCACAACACTTCCTGATTGCCTGTCATCCGAGGATGCCCTGCGCATGCTGAACATTGCAGTAGAGCAGGGGTGGCTCGACAGCAATTTTTATCCCAGACTATCAAGAACCAAAAGTGCCGTACTGGCATATTACCTTGCCAACAAACTAAACATTGATAACATGTGGCAAACCTTTGAACTATTCTGGAAGCGCAATAACATGCGCCAGGACTATAACGATGCGCTCGACCAGGTTCAGTACGCAGAATTTCAAGACAAACTAAAATTTGTATATAGTTAATTCATAACATCTTATAGTTGGTAGCACTCCCTACCGTACCCCCTACTAGTACCCCCTACGTAGGGGGGTTTTTGTTTTCTGGTGCCTTACCTTTGCAAGCGTAATCAGAAAAAAAACTGGTTACGGGTGCTTTTTTGTGCCCAAACTTATACCGCAAATGTTTAACCCGGAGGTCTCAATAAACTCCTCCATAAAACAAAAGATTATGAAACGAATTAAAAGACACGAATGGAAAGTTAGACTGAAAAAGTTTTGCGATGCCATTAACAGCATCGGAGTGTTTAACCAAGTAACAAATCCAAAAGATTATGAGTTTGAATATTAACATCAGATTTTTCAAGTGGCTGTTCAGTTTTTATTGCAGCACAAGTGTATCAACGAAGTAAAGGTTTAATAGTATGGAAAAAGTAGTTAGAATTTTGAATCAGCTGCCAATGACAGAGCGCAGCTATACCGACCGAAACGGTCAGAACCAGGTATTTGCCAGCAAAGGTTTCGTATTGACCGATGGCATCGATACCTTCTATGCAGAGATGATTGGCGACAGTGCACGCACCGCACCACAGTATGACGTGAACGAGTTGCACACTGTGCAAACCACGCTGCAAGTACGCAGCTGGAAGGATCAGCAGGGAGTGGAGCGCTACAGCACCGAAGTACGTATTAATAAGTTAGTTTAATTATGGAAACAGGAATACAAGTATTTAGAAACATTCAGTTTGGTCAGATCCGTGTGATGGCCGACAATCAGGGAGAACCTTTATTTTGTTTAAAGGACGTGTGTGCAGCATTATCGTTGGATGGAAAACAAGTTCGTCGTCGATTAGGCAACGGGGTGGTTTCAAAACACCCCCTTTTAACAACAGGTGGTATTCAAGAGGCTACATTTGTTACAGAAGATGGTTTTTATGATGTAGTTCTTGATAGTAGAAAGCCAGAGGCACGTTCTTTCCGCAAATGGGTTACAAGTGATATATTGCCAACCATCCGCAAGCAGGGCGGTTACCTTTACGCCAACGAAAACGAGGATGCTGATGTAATAATGGCACGTGCACTTAACTTGGCGAACGATAAAATTCAGCAACTGAACCTATTGGTGGATGAACTAGCACCAAAGGCAGAATATACTGATGAGGTGCTGGACAGCGTGAGCTGCCTCACCACCACCCAGATTGCCAAGGAACTGGAAATGAGTGCCATTGAACTGAACCGCAAGCTTTGCAGCCTGGGTATTCAGTACGGACAAAGCGGTCAGTACATGCTTTATGCAGATTATGCACGCCGTGGCTATGCGCAGAACCGCACACGCAAACACACCGATGCGTACGGTACTGTAACCACCAAAACGCAGCTGGTTTGGACAGAGCGTGGTAAGAATTTTATTCATTCACTTTTTAAATAAGAGTCAACAAGTCAACGAGTCAACAAGTCAACGAGTCGAGACCCCCTCGGTCTCCCTTAAAGGGGGAGG
>JAGHTY010000107.1 GCA_018065125.1 Candidatus Minthousia equi | reverse complement strand
GGAGTTAAGAACGGTAGCTTCTTAATAAGCGTTTCATCATCCAGGTAATTGGCAGCAGATAATATTGTGTTCGTCTGCTCCTGGATGTTAACTACTCTATTCCAAGTAAACGAAGGCTCGTCGTCTATTCCTGCGAGGCTTAGAATCTGCTGTACAAAGTCGATAACCAAATACTCGAAGTCGGCACACTTGTTATCCTGGCTCTGATATGCCGCCTGAATTTCCTGTGTTGTTTTGGCAGCAGCAGATAAGGTCTTAACGTCAAGGGCCTGGAAGTCCTCGTAGATATCGCTTCTTAAAAGCTCAAGCATTGTCCTACGAGCTTCTGTGGGTATCTGCATTGTGTGGGCTTCTGCGCTTGCGTTTCCATCCCCTTCGCCATCTACAACTGCACCATGCACTGTTTTAATTCTCTGCAGGAACTTGGCAAGCTCAATGTCGTCCATTCCACCTGTGTTCTTTAGCAACCAAAAAATCTCAGAACTATCGTCAATATTATCAGCAAGGCCCGACTTGATAAGGTCGTAGCAATCTATGCTTTCTCTAATACCAACAAGCTCTGACTCGTGCGCGTCGTTAGCATAAAGAGGCACAATAGGCAATCGATTGTAGTTCTCGCCAACGCTGTCAACAATAATCTGGCCCTGTAAAGAGGTTGTAATTGTTTTGTACTTTCTCTTTTCCTGCACCACTTCGATTTCATCTTCTATGTTTTTGCAGTATTCTGTGTAACCGTCAGCTTCGTACAAGGTAAAACGAGTTAATGTTTTATTGCCTACACGTTTAAACCAGTAGCGAATGCCTGCTGCCAGTTCTGCGGTCTCCTCATCATAAAGAGGGCAAAAGCCTGGATCGTGATTTGTATCCGCATACCCGAACACCTCAAGGTGGTCGTAATTCCAAAAGCCAAAAGCCTGTCCGCTTGACATCGCACGTTTGGCTGCTTTCTGAAGCTGGAAGTCAAAGTCGCGGCCAAGTTTCTGCTTGTTTTCCGATTCCTGCAAAGTTAATCCGTTACCAAGCACGTATTGCACTTGCTGTGTAACCAATCGCCTAAAGAACAATGTTTTAAGCTTATAATTTGCACTGTAGATATCTACCACCCTGTTTCCGGTAAGGGTGTATATGAATTTCTGAAATGCTTCTATCGTTGTGTTGTGCTTGTTGTAGTACGCTTCGCCTTCCTTCGAGGCTTTATACTCCTGCGTCGACATGAAGTCCTGAATAGCTGAAATGCAAAATTTACCTATTTCGCTTTCATTAACACTCATTAAATCCTGATAAGTTTTCATTTCGTCTCCTTAGTAATAAATTAATCCAGTGGTATCGATGTTTTCCGTTGACGCTTTCTTGCTCCAAAGCTCGCGCACTATTGAGGATAAGCTATCCGGAGCGTCGTCGTGTTCGGCGTTCTCGTTGTACCCTAGCACCTCATCAATGTATTCCCGGTCAGTTCCAGCAACAAAATAAACGTTTTCCCATTCTGCTTTCAGGTACGACGTTATCTTTAAGTATTTATTCATGTTTTCGTGATAAGGGTGTGTTCTTTCACCCTTGGCTCGTAGGCTCTTACTGAGATATCCCTTATCACCGTTTGTTTCCATTGATATTCTTCCGGCATTTAGGGCCTTACGAAGCTTTATAATATCTTCCTGGCAATCATCAACATGTTTCTTCCAAAGCTTTCCAAGCACGTAATACTTGCCATCCGCCTTGTGGCAAATTGTAAATGCTGTGCCATCGGAACCACCGTAGCTTGCATCTATGTGACACACTCCCTGCTCCACTAAGCTGACGTCCGCGTTCAGGCGCGGATTATCAAATATAACATCCTCGGAAGCTATGTGCTTTAACTCGTAGTTTGCAGCAAATAAAGAAGCTTCCATGTGGCTTCTTATTCCTGTTAGTTCATCATGGGATATTAAACCAGTTGAATAGCAATCCCACTGTATCGGATTAGGCATTAAAGTAAATGCGTCGTCCTTATGCCATGGTGTACCGGTGTTGTAAATGCGGCCACCTCTGTTTTTAATGTTCTGTAATTCCTGGTATACAATTTTAGTCCGGTCTCTTTCTGCCTTTGAAACTCGGTCCTCGATGTTGACAATATCGTCAGTGAAGATACGGTCGAAATGCTTACCGGTCAAACTAGCCTGAGTACCCATACCCATAAGCTGTGGCGTACCTCTTGGATCGTTTCCTGCCAGGTTTGTAACTAAGCAATCGGAGCGTTCAACAATTAACTCTATTTCTACACCCCATAGAATCAACGACATTTGCCTGAAGATATCGCTCTTTATTATCTTCTTTACCTGAGCAATAACTTCTATTACGTCGCTGTTGGTTTTACGCATGAACAGTATCTTGTCATTCGGGTAAACCAGCATGATAAGCGCAAGCGCTACCGACACACACGTAGTCTTATAAGAACCACGGTGCGCCTGCAAGGTTTCATCCTCGCCACGACGCACCATTCTTTTAATCCATCCGTTGTGTAGTTTTGTCAGCTTAGTAAAACCAAGCTTGTGAGCAATAAAGACCGGGTTCGTTTTAATCTTCTGTAGTAGCTTCTCCCTCGGTGTCATCTTCCATGAACTCCTCTACTGCTGCTATCGCTTCCTGACTGATTGTTTGCCTTACATTCAAATCCCTGTTATCCTTCTGGCCGAGGTACTGTTTACCTAGCCATATAGCCATTGTCGGGTTTGTTTCTGCCATCTTCATTTGGCTTCTTCTGAGGCTCATTTTTCCAAGTTCCCTTTTAGCCTTGAAAACTTCCGAAAAACCTTTGTGGTATGTTCTCTTGCACCAACGTTCAAGTGTGTCATCCTGGCAATCAAAAAATGCACACATTTCTTCTTTTGTGGCCTGCATCGCGCACGCCTGTTCAAATTGTCTTTGATTAATTTCTTTATATGGTCTAGCCATGTTACACTCCTATCAATCCTTTACGTTGAAGTCCTCGCTTGCATCCTTCTATGTCGCCTGCAAGGACCTGACCTTTGTATGTTCTGTACTGCTGCCTGGTAATAATTCCATAATCAAGTAAGGTTTTAAGTGCTTTTAACATTTCACTCATTTAAAAGCACCGCCTTTTTACCGGTGAACTTCTCCCAGCGCTCGATAATTACATCCACGTATCTAGGATCATATTCCATACCGTATGCAACTCTTCCGTTCTGTTCGCATGCCATGATAGTTGTTCCTGAACCACTGAAGAGGTCGAGCACAATGTCGCCGCCCTTGGTGTTGTTCTTTATCTGATAATCAAATAAAGGAATAGGTTTCATGGTAGGATGTAAATCAGACTTCTGTGGCTTAGCCATATCAATAACAGTGGTCTGCTTTCTATCGCTGGCCCATAAATGGCTGGCGCCTTCCTTCCATCCATAAAGGCAAGGTTCGTGTTTCCACTGGTAGTCCTGGCGGCCCATAATCAATGAACTCTTATTCCATATAAGTTCCTGTCGCACTTCAAGGCCCGATTCTTCGAGCGCTGTTTGGAAATTAACCACTTCTCTGCTTGCATACCATACATAGAACACCGCACCAGGTTTCATGGCTGTATGGGCATTTTTAAAGGCATCGAAAAGAAACTGTTTAAACTGTGCCTTTTCCATATTGTCGTTCTGAATTTTGAGCTTGTCCTTTGTGCCGCCTTCATAATTTACGTTGTAGGGTGGATCAGTCAAAAGAAGATCCGCTTTGTTTCCGTTCATAAGTTTAAGAACATCTTCTTCTTTTGTGCTGTCGCCACACATCAAACGGTGGTTACCGAGCTGGTATACCTGGCCTAACTTCGACTTCGGTTCTTCCGGAAGCTCAACCTCGAAGTCATCTTCTATCGCTTCTGTTTCTTCCTCGTCAAATGTTAATTCAAAACCAAAATCAGTCATGTCCAGGTCTATGATATCTTCCAATTCTAAAGCAAGAAGGTCGTCATCCCATTCTGCCAGTTCACTGACCTTGTTATCCGCAAGCCTGAAGGCTTTTATTTGATTTTCGTTTAAATCATCAGCCACAATAACTGGAACTGTTGTAAGGTGCAGCTTTCGCGCTGCTTTGTACCTTGTGTGGCCTGCCACGATAATATTGTCCTTGTCAACTACGATCGGAACCTTAAATCCGAATTCTTCAATGCTTGCAGCAACCTTGTCCACTGCTTTATCGTTCTTCCTGGGGTTCCTCTCGTAAGGAATAATTTCTTTTATATCTTTTTCTACTATTTGCATTTTGGCTCGCTCCAATCTATACCGTATTTTCTTATAATTTCCGTGAACTCCTCAGCGTCGTGAGGCACTATGCTTAGCCTTCCATCTTCGACACCTATGTGCATAAGTTCATGTTCTAATAGAATTTTTAGTTGTTCCTCATCAAACCTACCGGCGTTTGGTTCATAAACTGTAATAATGAAATCGTAATCGCAGCACCAGTCGTATTGTTCTGATACCTTTCTGCAGTCTGCAAACACTAATCTTCCGGAGTCCATTTTCTTTTTGTCAGAAGCTAGCCACGCGATTTTAACGTTTAGCAGCTTCGGAAACAACTCACCGATAATAGATTCACCGAGCTTTTTATACTTCGGGTTCTCGTAATTCATTCCTGCCTCCTTTTCCTACTTTGCTCTCTTTGTAATATGCGCCTGGAAGCAAACAAGGCCGCCAAGCGCACATTGAAAAAAGAGCAGGGTACAAGATTATATTTGCATAAAAACTAGGCTCTGATACGACAACAGAGCGCCAACAAAAAAGAGCATCTTCTGATGCTCTCTTGTTTTTGGGGATTGGTTAGATGCTTCTTAACTTATTTTCGACAGCATCACAATAAAATAACTCATACCCTTCTTTTGTTGGGTGCGTTCCGTCCGCATTAGCTGTATATTTTTTGAAGTCAGCAATTGCGGTATTCAATCGGCTTTCATTGAATAAATCAACATAAGGAATACTATACTTTTTCAGCACTTTCTCAATGGCATCGTGAACCTCTGTCATTGTATGAGTGCCACCATTTCCATTCCAATCGTTGACGGGTGTGTATGGTGTATCATTTATTTTATGGCTGAATACAAACAAAATTTTCTTGTTCGGATAGCGAGAAAGCAATTCTCTACAACATTTTTCAGCCCCACCAATAATTTGCTTGATTGCACTTGTTGATAATGTTGTTGTGTAATCCTCTGAAATACTTCCCAATGGTGTTCTATAAGTATGGTCATTATAACCACCACCGAAAACAATGTAATCGGCATCTTCGTCCATTGTGGAAATATTATCGCATACATGAAAAACTGAATCATTTGCACCACTACACAATGTCGCACCGCTGACCGCATAATTGATGCATTCCATTTCATTTCTTTCAGCAATTATATTCACATAGGATTTATTTCCTTTTGTTCCCCCGTCATACCCTTGCCCTTTTACAATAGAATCGCCGATGCAAACAATCTTCTTGCCTTTCAATGCATTTGTAATTGCACTTTTTTCAATAAAGTCTTTTACTCCATTGACTTTTGTGTAAGACAACTTCGGCGCGCCTTTGCTCATGTTATATGTACCATTAACAATTGCATAGGCTGTGTTTGCAGGAGAAACTATTTTCACATTTTCATAATTCTTGGCTGTTCCGTCAGCTCCGTCTTTGCCAAGCAAGTTATTGTCTTTATCATAAAATGCTATTGCAGGAACATTGACATTATTCTCTGAATGTCCGCTATATATTATTTCAACATTACCGCCTACAATGCCCTTGCCCCATTGAGAATATGCATTCTTCCATGTGCTTCCGCTAGTATATCGAGCCTCTCCTGTTGTAATATCAAGAGCAACATCAACAACTTCTGTGCCACCTATTCCATCAAGTTTCTGTTCAACTACATTCAAA